>CAIWSB010000116.1 GCA_903915225.1 uncultured Candidatus Woesearchaeota archaeon | reverse complement strand
TGGCCAGCTCTACTGCCTTAATCGATTCGCTCATCCTTGTATTCCTCTTTTAGAAAATCCTGGGGCAAAATCTCCCTTACCTTGAGCTCAACCCTCTTCTTCTCAAGCCAATGGTACACACTGGCATGGGGCGAGCCCTGGATCAGGTTGGTTAATGCCCTCTTGGCCAATGCAACATTCTCTGTCCTTCCCAGAATGCTGACTGTCTTGCCATAAACAGAAACCATGGTCTCAGTGAGGCGCTCGACATTTGCCCGGCATTTCCCCTCTTCACCTATGACGCGGCCCTTAACCCTGAGCATGTGATCCTTTTTTACAAACTCTTTAAGGTCAATTATCTCAAACATGAAATCCCCTTTCAAGAGCAGCATTGCCTTTTTTGGATTGAATCCGCGGGCAATGGCCTTAACAATCTGCTGGACAGTGTAAAGCTTTAGTGGTTCATCAGAACGCAAAGAAACAACGCCCTCCTCGGTATTGACTGAAAGCTGGACACCGGTAGCTTCCTCTATCTCGGCCTTGGTGACACCCTTAGTGCCAATAACGACCGCAACCCTGCTTTTGGGGACTTTAACTAGGGTCTGGTAGACCTCATCCATTTCAAGCAACCAAAAGGCTCATCCTTTTAAACTTTGTTGTGCCTCAATCAGGGCATCTGGGAATGGGTTGAAGTAGTGCTCATGGAAGGCGATAAGGGTTTCGTAGTCCCTAATTACAGTGGAGAAATGCTTCTTCAGCCCTTCAATGGTTATATGGAGGTGCTTTGGCGACCTGCACATGACCTCAATCACAACATCCAGGTAACCCAAAGTTTTCTTAGCTGACTGGATGTACGGGTGTGTCACAGCAAAATCCACAAGGTTCTTTTCGCTCTTTGGATCAAGGGAGCAAAGATCGGCCTCAAAAGAATATAGGTGGTAGTTCAGCAGGCTGAAATTCAGTGCAATTGTGAACTTCTCAATAAGCCCGCTCTTTAGCATTCGCTTCACTCGAAGGCCAATTGCATCTGCACTCAGCTTAACATGCTGCTGCAGCTCATATGTAGAAGACCTGCAGTTCTTGGCCAGGTATTTGAGGATTTGCCTGTCCTTGGAATCCACCTTGACATTTGGCTTATCCAGATAAGGCATTCCCTTGAGCTGCTCAATGTATGACCTGTCCAGGTTGAATTCAGGCGGGCAGCAATCCCTCAGGTATTTCTTCACAACAGGGTTTTTCTCCTTCTGCCTAATCACACTGTTGAAATCCTTCGATAGCTCAACGTCTATTTTATCAAACTCCTTGATGCTTCTTGCCAATACAGATACCTCCACATCCCATCTATCGCTAAACTCAACTATCCGCGTGACATTCGGGTGGGCCATCAGCGTCTCAAAGAGCTTGGTTTGGTTCTCTTTCTCAGATTCATCCAGGAGAAGCTTGATCACGAACTCCTCATAGCCAAGCATTGAGTAATCCACCTGCGGATAAAACGCCAGAATCAAGCCCTCCTGCTGGAGCTTGGATATCCTGTATTTGACAGCATCCTTGGAGAGCATGACGCCCTTAGCCATCTCAGTGTACGGCGTGCGGCTGTTCCTGAGCAGCACAGAAATTATCCTTATGTCCTTTTTGTCAAGCTTAATGCGCCTTTCCTCTAGTTCGTTAATCCTCTGTATTGGTGTTGGATTTGCCATTTCAAGCATAAATCACGGGTTATATAAAAAAATATCGGTAAATTATTAACTTTGAAAATGGATATTTATAAATAAGCCATTCCGGCATGCCTGTTTCAGGCGTCGATGTGCCTCCAACAATTTTTGAAGTAATATTTATTAACCCAATACACAGCAATGAAGCTATGTTCGCCATTGTTTGCTCCAACCTTGATAAAGCAGGCATGAATATCAAGCACAACCTGGTGCGCCTGTTCCAGTTCAAAGAGACAGGGGAGGAATTTGAGGGCTCACCAGTTCTGGGTTATGGCCACATTAAGCTTTTTACGACAAGCAAGGATTCCATACATTGCGATGGGCTTGAATCCAGCATTAAATCAGAGTTGATTGTTTTTGCCACAAAACACCGTTCCCAGGTTGAGTCAAGAACACTTAGCGTACACGTTCCCGGGAATTGGGATGCTGCAGAGCTTGGAGGCAGGCCAAAAAGTCTCTGCATTGCACCACCTCTCTATATGAAATCTGCAATCCTTGCTCTTAAACATTTGGCTGAAGGCTCGAGTTATGACGTTACTTTGGAAGTCACCCACCACGGCCCTTACCTGGAAAAAACCCCTTGCTTTTTTATTGAGATAGGGTCAACCGAGGCTCAATGGACTGATGCCAATGCTGGCGAGATAATTGCCAGGGCAATTATCCAATGCCTGACAAGTAAACTCAAGGCGGATGCCCAGCCTTGCATTGGCATTGGCGGGGGACATTATGCACCCTATTTTAACAAAATAATGCTAATGGATGAATACGCAATAGGGCACATTTGTCCAAAATATGCCAGCGGAACTCTAAATCAAGATATGATTAAGCAAGCTGCTGAGCGCACTGTCCCAAAACCAGAGCTTGTTCTACTCGACTGGAAGGGGCTGGGCACTGAAAAGCAAGTGATTGTTAAGTGGATTGAAGCCCTGGGTTTGAAACCTGTTCAAGCCAGAAAAATTGGTAAGGACTAAGCCTTCTTCTCTGCTGCGGCAGGCGCAGCAGCAGCTCCTGCAGCGGGGGCAGCCCCACCTTCTGCAGCTGCACCACCTGCAGCGGGGAGCAATTCCTCGATAATTTCCTTTGGAATCTCTGCCTCGATGAGTTTGGCTTTGATGAAAGCGCGCTCCTTGCCTTCGAATTTCTTGATGATATCGTTGGCCTTGTCGAGAATGTCTTTCCTTCTCTTCTCAATCTGCTCCTGCAGCCTCTTCTTCTCTACTTCGAGTGTCTTGAGCTCTTCTGCAGTCAGCTCTGTCTTCTGTTCCTTAATCTCCTGGTCAAACTTCCCGGCATTAACTGCCTGAATAGCCTCTATAGATGTCATTCCATGAACAAGAACACCAACAGAAGTGCAAGTTCCAATAACCTCTTTAACTTTTGATTTCATATCCTTGCCCATAAGGTTGCCTTCCTTCATCTTGGCAATGCGGATTATCTGCTCAATCCTGATGTCTGCGATTTTCTCCAGCTTTGCGTTGTGGGCTCCCTTCTGGACACCGGCTTCCTTGAGAATAAGCGCTGCGGTTGGTGGAGTGCCAATAGTGATTGTGAATGTTCTTGTTTCAACGTCAACAATTACCTTGACTGGAACCTGCATGCCCTTGAATCCAGAAGTCTTGCTGTTGATTTCAGCAACAACCTGCCCAATATTCACTCCCAATGGTCCCAAAGCTGGACCCAATGGTGGTGCGGCAGTGGCCTTACCCCCTTCAACAAGAACATCGACGCTCTGCTTAGGCATGCTGTGGGTGAAAGGGGAATCATTTAAAAAGTTTTTGGCACCATAAGGAGGGGTGCCCCCAGATTTTGGTCCTCCTTGGTGCCACCTGGATTCCAGGTAATCCTAGTTATATCAGGATGGATTTAAATACTTTTTGGTATTTTACTACTAGTTAGTAATACAATATTCGTTTGTTCTATTATTATAACTATAAGTAATCTATCTAATGTAGCTAAAACGATATTGGACCTCATCGAGCAGCAACAGTGGCACCGCATTTCTTAATCGTAGGAAAAATTTAAATATTTTCAATCTCCCAGATGAACGATGAATGTTCTGAGATTGTTCTTTGGCAAGCACATGCCTTCAGGTTTGCTGCAAAGTGTTGATGCTGAATTTAGGGAGGTTTGTGAGCTCTTCTCCAGGATAGAATATGATATTGAAGAGGAATGGGTGGACTTTAAGGACTTGGGGCCTTTTGACATCAACAGAGTCCGTGAGAGGGTTGAGCACTTCAAGAAGGTAATCGGGGTTGATCACGAAAGGCTGCGAAGGCTGTCCCATGACATCCTGATGATGCATGCCCAGCTACATGGGTTGCCTGTGAAAGGGGTAGACCTAAAAAAACTGGAGGAATCAGGCGATGCTGACCTGGTACAGCTTGAAGGGCTAGTGATTCAATTGATTGGGGGGGTATGGAAAAGGCAGGTGGAATTGTCTGGAAAGTTAGAGGTGGATGGGCTCAAGAAAGAAATCCAGATTGAGCATAAGCTCCTCATGCACATCAAGGACCTGCTCATTCCCCTTAAGTCCAAACTCAATTCCCTTGACAATGGAATTGAAGACGTGTCTTTTCTTGACCAGTTCCCAGCCACAGGTCACCCTCCCGCAATCCCTAATGGCTGGACTTATCTCATCCACGGCACAAATTTGCTAAGGCCCCAATGGTCACACAGGATAGTGCAGCTTTTTACCCAGGATATTTTCCTTGTTAGGAATGATTTGTCCACAGTCTCTGTGGAGATGAGCCAGCGCGATGCTGCTCTGGGATTTATCGGCACTACTACTAGTTACTCAAGTTATCCGAGGCCAGCAGGGATGAGTGACCATGAGTATCATCAGAGGAACAGGCCAGTTGTGATAAAGGTGGTTTTCTTCCAGGACTATGTCTCTAGGGTAGAAGGAAGGAGGTACCTTGAAGTCTTTCCTCCTCAGTATCGCGACGAGATATGGGAATTGTGTAAGCAATTTTACACCAGGCTCCAGGGCGGAAGGCATCCCTTTGTGCCTTCTGGAACTGTGCTGCTGAAACTCGCTCACACATTTGAAAATGGAGTGCACGTGATATATTACATACCCAGGAAGGTAATTCCCTTCTACAAGATGGCTTTAGGGTAAACTGCTTGGGTTATTAACTTTTTTACACAGCCATTAAAACCTAAAAATTTTTAAATTGGGAAAAGGAAGTGTAACATATGTATAAGAAACCCGCTGCCGTGCTGCCAATCTTCTGGACAATTGTGGGCTCCAGCTTTCTGATAATACTCCTCTTTATATGCTACTTAATTGCTCAAAAGGTGGACAGTAACCTGCTCACGGATGTGGTTTTTTTCACATTCACAAACCTTGGAGTTGTTTTCCTAGCAGGGCTTCTTGCAGGCTATGCCTGGTATTTTGCCGGGTATCGGAAAACCCTGGTTTTCATCACCCCCATACTGTCAGCCGCTGCTGTAGTGATGGGCATCTGGCTTGGATTTGGTTTCATGGAGCTAATCGGCGCCAGGATGAAGCTAGGAGCATTGTTGCATATATCATGGATGGTGCAAGGCAGCACATTCCTGCTTTTCGTAATTCTCACAGGATTTGGCTACATCAAGCTCCTATCAGAACTAATCAAGTCGAAGTAGGGCGCTTCCTGTAGAGTTCCCCTCGAACATAGAAGGGCATTACATGAAGATGAGTGCTCTCCCTAAGTGAGCATTCTGCAAGATACAAATCCTGGGTTTCTAAGTAATCCTCAATTGAGCGTAGGAAGCCCTCACGCGAGCACATGTCGCTTGTAATATCCATCTTCAATGGGATTCGAAATTTTTCATCCTCTGCCTTTTGGCCCTCATTGAGGTTCCTAATAAATAAAGCATATTTCTGAGTTCTGAGAGAAATCGGGCTTCGAATAACCACGCTTCCACGGTACTCATAGCCCTCCTTTGAGCCAAAAACATCCTCCAGTTTCTCGAGGAAAACCCTATTCAGCCGCCCCATTGTTTAAGGCTAATGCTCCCACAATTAAATACCTTTCCAGCCCAAATCTCAATATTTAAATATTAAACCCTTATCCATGGCCTTATGAAGTCTGACAAGGAGCTCAAGGCTGAATTTAAGAAGGTTTTCAGCAAGGCGCCAGAGCTTTACTATCCTGTTTCAGTCCTTAAGTCCATGGGTTTCACACGGGGTGAATGCAAGGCCTGCGGCAAGCATTTCTGGGCTGCTGACAGCAAGCGGAAGCTCTGCGGTGATTCTGCCTGCACAGGCAGCTATGACTTCATTGCAAAAAGGATTACAAAGGTGAAACTCAGCTATCCGGAAGTTTGGTTTGAATTCAAAAAAATGTTTGAATCTATTGGCTACAAGGGGATTGCCCGCTACCCGGTTGTTGCCAGGTGGCGTGATGACACACTCTACGTGAAGGCCTCAATCTATGATTTCCAGCCGCATGTGACTTCAGGGATGTCACCCCCGCCTGCAAAGAAGCTTGTTGTGCCGCAGACATGCCTCAGGTTCAATGATGTGGATAATGTTGGCGTCACAATGTCTCACATGACCGGGTTTGTCATGATTGGGCAGCACGCTTTCCTGCCGAAGGAGGAATGGTCGCAGGAGCAGCTGTTCAAGGATATATGCAAATGGCTTTTTGATGTGCTTAAGATACCAAGCACAGAGGTTATTTTCCATGAAGATGCCTGGGCCGGCGGCGGCAATCTCGGGCCGTGCATGGAATATTTCTCAGGTGGCGTCGAGCTCGGCAACCAGGTCTACATGCTTTACGAGATGTCCGAATCTGGCCCTAAGGAGCTCTCACTGAAAGTTCTTGATATGGGCATGGGTATGGAGCGC
The DNA here is from genome assembly GCA_903915225.1 of uncultured Candidatus Woesearchaeota archaeon. GTDB lineage: Archaea > Nanobdellota > Nanobdellia > Woesearchaeales > B29-G15 > B29-G15. The sequence goes on along the minus strand of CAIWSB010000116.1, from coordinate 7,862 downwards.
GTTGCCTGGTTCACCCAAGCTACAGGCACGATTTATGACGCAACTTTTCCTGAAACACTTTCAAAGATTTTTAAGAAAGTTGGGTTTTCACCGGACAAAAAGCTTCTCGAAAAATATGTGCCTTTTGGTGCAAAGCTCAATCTTGATGAGATAGATGACGTTCAGAAAAACATGGCCCTTATCGCAAAGGGAATTGGCCTCTCAGCAAAGGAGCTTGAGAAATTTCTTAAGCCCACATCTGCACTTTATTCAATTGCCGAGCATGCACGCTCACTCCTTATTGCCCTCAATGATGGGAGCCTCCCGAGCAATGTTGGGGATGCCTACAACCTAAGGATGCTCTTTAGGCGCGCCCAGAACCTTATTGATGAGAACAAATTCCCATTGGACCTGGGTGAGGTTTGCCACTGGCACGCAATTGAATTGAAGCAGCTATTCCCAGAGCTTTTGGAAAACATTGATGATGTGAAAAAAATCCTCCAGGTTGAGCTCCAGAAGCACAGGCAGAGCAAAGAGAAGGCTAATTCAATAATCAAGCGCCTGATTGATTCAAAGGAGAAGCCGACTGTTGCTAAGCTGGTTGAGCTCTACGACAGCCAGGGCATAAACCCAAATGAGCTGAAGGCAGCTGCTGATGAAGCTGGGCTCAAGATTGAGATTCCACAAAACTTCTACTCGCTGGTTTCAGAGAGGCATGAGGCAAAGGAATCTGCAGTAGAGAAAAAATCACAGGTAAAGCTCCCAAAACTTTCAGCGCCTACTGATCTCCTCTTTTACCAGGACGCGCCCCTCAATTTCAAGGCAAAGGTCATTGCCGTGCTGGCAGACGGAGGAATAATCCTTGATAAAACAAATTTCTATCCTGAGGGTGGCGGGCAGGAGCATGACACTGGAACAATCAATGGGCTAAAGGTTGAGAACGTTGAAAAGATAATGGATTGGGTCATTCACCATGTTGAGGGCAAGCACAGCCTCAAGCCGGGTGATGAGGTTGAGTGCAGGGTTGATGCAGTGCGCAGAAAGCAGCTTAGCATACACCACACAGCAACCCATATAGTAAATGGAGCTGCGCGAATGGTATTAGGCAACCACGTTTACCAAGCTGGAGCTAAAAAAACAACAACTCATGCAAGGCTGGATATCACCCACTTTGAATCCTTAACACCCAAAGAGGTCAAGGCGATTGAGGACAAGGCCAATGAACTCGTTAAGAGGGGAATCCCAATAATAAAGAATTTCATGGACCGTGCTGAGGCAGAGCGCAGGTACGGAATTAGGATTTACCAAGGCGGCTACATCCCGGGAAAGAAGGTCAGGATTGTTGAGGTTAAGGGCATTGATGTTGAGGCCTGCGGAGGCACCCATCTTGACAACACCAAGGAGGTTGGCGAGATAAGGATAATCAAAACCTCAAAGATTCAGGACGGCGTCGTACGCCTTGAGTATGTGGCAGGCGAGGCTGCAAAAAAATATTCTGAAACCTCTGACAGCAATGAGGCTGAGATTGCAGCTGTTTTCAAGGTGCCAGTAACCAGTGTCAAACAGACCATTGAGAGGTTTACAAGTGAGGTTACGAAGATGGGAACTGAGTTGAACACAATTGAGAAATCCCTTGGAAAACCCATCACCAAAATTGCTCCGCCAAATGTAGTAGATGAAAAAACCGCAACTCAATTGTTTGAGGCATGGAAAACCGCCAGCAAGTGCCTTGCCGGCCTCACGGGCGATGCTGCGAATATCATTGCTGCTAATTTTAGGGAGGGCAGTGTTGAAGAGCTTGACGCATCACCTGAGCTGCTCCGTGAGGTAGCAAACAAGTTCAAGGCAATTCTCCTCATAAATAAGGAGGGCTTTTTTGTTTTCAAAGGCTCGGATTCTGCATACAAAAAACTTCTTGCTAAAGGGGCTCGCTGCGGAGGAGCTGAGATAAAGCAGGGCAAGCTCACTTGCCAGCCAAAGGAGATGAAAGGGATTTTCAGCTGAAGCTGCTAAGGGTTTTCTGGTGGTTCATGTTGTCAAGCAACTTGCTTCTGCTTAATAATTCAGTTACATCAACACCAAATTTCCTCTTTGCCATCAGCCGAGCGTAATCAAGCATAAGCTCTTGCGACGCAAACTCAATCGGCCGGGAAGCCATGGCCTTTCTGCTGGCCTCACGCACAACCCAGACGCCCAGGGGAAGGCTGTACTCATCTGTGATAAATCTAAGCACAAGGATGCTTGCCTGCCTTTTCATCTCAACAAGTTTTTCTGTAATGGCAAGCCGCGCTGCGTAATAGCCGCCGGCTGTACTGTGTGCATATTCCTTCCTGCCGGAAAAATCCTCAAAGTCAGTTGCATATTCGGGTACCTCGCCGTTGCTGGCAGACATCTCAAAAAGCTCATAGCTGAAGATGCCTGGGAACATCATTATCAGGTAATTGTTGCCCAAGTACCCTCCAAAGAAGGCCATGAAATCCGCCTGCTTGAAATCCTTTATCTTTTGGATTTGCTGTTTTCCCAAGTTATCATCAACTGCCGTTATGCTCCATCTCGTTGGCACAAGCTTCCTGTCCTTCTTCATTCCCAGAAGGCCAACGCTTAGGAGCCTTGTGAGATGGCCCTCATCGATTCCATTCCTTGACATTTCAGCAAAAGCTTCGGTTGCCTTGAGTTCACCATCAGAAACAGCCTTGTCAACAGCCCTTGGAACTCGCGGATTCTCTGTAAGGGTTATCCCCTTCAAATCTGCATTGGGGCCCATTGGAGCCACATCTGGTCTCAGCACAACCCTAAATTTAGGGCGCTGCTTGAGCGCAACATCCATTGTGACAGCCTTCTGGGCCATTGAGATTTCCTGGGCCTTTTCTAGTTCCTTGTTGGATTGCTTCACGCTCACAGGGAACCTTGAGTTAACCATTGAGCTCCTCAGCTCAATTATCTCAGGGATTTTAAAACCTGCAGCAGACCATTGCCTCGGCGCGTCGTAGTTTGTGGCATCATTCACTCCAGGTGGCGCCAAAACGCCAACTGAGATGTTGGGGTAGCCGAACCTGGAAACAAAAGGCGTCCTGGAGCTGGAGTCAAACTCATCCTTATCCAACTCCTTTTCAATTTTTTTGTAAGAATATATCTTAGTGTAAAGAGGACAAATCTCCATGTGGCAGTACTTCTGAGGATATCTACCTTTGCAGAATACACACTTGGAGTTTAACGGCACAATTTAGGTAAGATTAATGTGAATAAATAGTTTAAGGTTGAGTTTATATTTAAAAAAATCCTATTTAATCTTCTAGCCGAATGTAAGTATGCTAACGTATAAAAGCTTGCTTTCATTAATTTATCACAATGGAGTTCTATGTTGCTAGGGGTATTTGTGGAAAAGATAAGCGCTTTGACCCGAGCCAGATTGAAGAGGGGCTCGCATTGGGCCTTCTCCCACAAATAATCCTTCCTGGATGGACGAATGAAGAAGAGCTTCATGCGCTTATGGACGGACTGTATGAATATACCTCTAAAAGGAGCCTGGGGGAGCTTCCAATGAAGATAACTGCCCATGGAAAGGGAGAGTTTACGGAACTAGTGGATATCAAGAGATCCATCTCGACCCTGACACATCTGAACAAACTTGCTGGCAGGCATGTGATTGGGGAGGTTGTTTTTCACGCAGGAGCTGTCCACACATTTGAAGAGGAGTTATCAAAAAGACAGGGAAAGAAATTCCAGAATGTGGACTGCACTTTTAAACCAGAAGACTTGTCAGCCACATTTGAGGCTGTAAAACAGAACGTTGAGAGAGTTAGGGAATTGGCGAGCGGGATTGATGTGCTTGTAGAGAATGTAGGCCAGGTGAACTACGATTTCTCACCTGATTTCAAAAGTGAAGAGCCAAGATGGGCAGGCACAGGTTGGAGGCCTGGAATGCTGCAGCTAGGAGATGTTGGCTGCGGTTGGGACCTTTTGGAGCTTGGCAATGTCTGCATTGACGCCGAGCATCTCAAACAGACAGTTGAATACTCCGGATTTTTCAATCCTACCAGGGTAGACACATACTCAATGGCGTTTTTCAAGCCTGGACGGCTCTTTTTAAAGCATGGAATGCCAATTGTCCTTGAAGAGGAACTTTCCCACAAAAAACTGCTCGAGGCACTCAAGGGCAAAGTGAAAGTCTGCCATCTTGGCGGGCAGACAAACATGGTTTTCAATGACATTGTTGATGGCGCAGAGGTGCCTAAGATAGGCTCCCATATGCCCATCTACTTTCCAGGCGACAATAACCCATATGTTCACGATACTGAAATAGCCAAGAAAATGGCCCTGAATTGCGAAGATTGGATGAACCAAATCTTGCCTGAACTGGTTAATGCCGGGTGCAGTAAAGGTGTGCTTGAACTCCAGTTTGGGCCTTACACAGGGAAAGAGTGGCAAATGGCTCATGAGATTTCCAAAAAGAATGTTGAGTCTGTCCTGAAATCAGTTTGATTCATCTGTCGCTTGTTTTTCCCAAGAGAGCTGAAAAGTTTATAAATGATGACAGAAGTCACACAATCAGGTACAGCCCCGTGGTGTAGTGGCCAATCATTCAGCCCTTTGGAGGCTGAGACCCTGGTTCGAATCCGGGCGGGGCTATTGCTTGTAAGGAAGTTTCAGAAGGGGGATGCTCTTCAAGTTAGTAGTTTGATACACAGGTCACAGCGAGTTACTCTATCGAAATGTTATTCTAAAAGGGTCACCAAGGAATTTTGCAAAATCAACAGCCCAAAAGATATTCTAAGGAAAGCAGAAGACAGGCAGCTCTTTGTTGCTGAGGAAAAAAAGAGAATTCTTGGGGTAATTGGCATCAAAGAGAACGAGTTAAAAACCTTCTTTGTTGATCCCAAGCACCAGGGCAGAGGGGTTGGCAGAAATCTCTATGAGAGGTTCAAGAAGGAAGCCCTCAAGAATGGGCACAAGCAGGTTTTCCTCCACGCCACATTTTATGCAGTGCCAATCTATCAAAAGTTTGGGTTCACCAGGATTAGAAGAATCAAAAGGGAAATTAATGGAATACCTTTCTATGATGTGCTGATGAAAATGAAGTACGCCTGATTATTTTGGTTTCTCCATTTTTGATTTGAGAGTTTCCCTGAAATCTGCCAGATTGCCCCATTGCTTATTTTCAACCATAAAGCTTTCCGCGCGATCAAGGAGTGATTGTTCAGGCAATTCCCGTGAAAACCTAAGGACTCTTAAAAAAGTGGATAAGTCGGAATTACCCAGGGCCTTTTTGAGTTCCCTTTTGAGCAAATCCTCAGACGAGGAAGCCTTTGCCACCCCCTCTAAGGGCCCTATCCAATTGAAATAACCGTGCTGAAAATAAGATTCAAATGCCTTTTCCACAAATTTCCCAGTTGCCTCGATGCCTGTTACTTTCATTATGCTTCTTACTGTATTAAGGCGCCTTTGAATTAATAATGAAGCATATTCATCAAGCACCATGCTCTTGTCTATGCTTACCCCTGTGAATTCCTCAATAATGTCCAGGAGCCTCTTTGCCTCTTCTTCCACGCCGCAGGGATATGGGGCAATCTCTGGGAGGTCAAGGATTAGATTCTCGTCGCCTTTGAACATCTGGGATTTTATGTAATATATTACATGCCGAGAATAAACCGCCTGAACATCTTTTTCTTTTAGTCTTGGAAGCCAGCCGGTTTTTTCTTTAATATCCCTCCAGTCTTCGGGTCTCCTGAATTTGTAACACTCATCCACCACCTCGCGGGGAACTGGCACATTTAGAATTTCTGAAATGCTGAATAATTGTGTAATGTCAAGCCTGCTTTTAGCTATCCCATTATAGCCTTCAAGAATAGTTTCAATATTGGGCTTTAAAGATGCAACTCTGGAGAAGTTTTCAAATTCCTTTATTTTTCCCTTACTGATTAGGCTTCGAAAAACCCCTTTAACAATCGGTTCAGGAACTTCAACACCTGTGATTTTCTTAAGGTTGAATATGCCACTAAATTTCTCTTGCTCAAGGTAATGTGCATAAGCTTCAAGAACAGTCTCAATTCTAACTGGTACTCCAGTCCCATTAATTACTTCGCTTAAGGAGTTTAGATTTACCCGGATAAGTCTTGAATATAATTTATCAAAGTCGCCATCAGAAAGCTCAGGGGGTTCTGAGGCAAGCTGGTACACACCTAAGAAATCATAATGCGACCCAATCGCGGCTTCTTTTTTACATGCATTTGTGGCAATCTGCTTAGGTATTGGGGTTCCTAAAAACTTGGACCAATGGCAGATTAAAAATCCAGAGCCTCTTTGCAGAAGTGCGTTGTAGACAAAATTTACAGTTTCAGCTTGGGGGGCAATTCCAGTAAGGTCCTTTAGCCTTCTCCAGTCGCTTTCATACATATCTCCACGGGATGCTAGAATTCTGTAGCCTTCCTGCATAGTGTAATTTGTCGGTTGTTCACTGGCTATTTTCATTAGCGCCTTAAAATCGCCAAAATTGCCTTTTCTCAAGCAATCAAGGTATTCCCCCTGAATAGACTCAGGCATTGAAGAATTTGGTTCGTTTTCTAGGGACATTTGTATCACCCTAGAAGTTTACTACTTATCAGTTCTCATTAATAAGCCTTTCGGTTCAATAAAAATAAATGGCTTCAGATAGGTAACTTTTACATCTTTATTTTGGATATATTCTCAATCATAATAATATTTATCAATCGCAAAGCCATTTAAGAGAGGGGCGAGGAAGATGTCATTAGAACTAATCGTGGGTGTTTCACACACTCCAAACATGCTTGAGCTTTGTGACAGCCTCATCTCTGTAAAATACTCTACCGGTGTAAAGTCAATAATGCTGGAGCTCCCCCCAAATGACCCACTTAAGAAATATTGGGAAAAGGAGCCTTTCTTTGGGGAGCTGTCGAAACGCTACAGCACCCGTGGAGCTCAGGTTATTTGGGGCGATATCCACAGGCGAAGAACTCCAAGTTATATGAATTCTGTGGTTGAAAAATCCAGCTTGGATTGGAACGCGTGGGATTACTCGAAGAACCTTTTTTACTTTCTTAGCCTGTTCAGCTCAGGAATTGTTCAAACCAAAATAACCCATACCCGGGACAAGGGTTTTGTGAAGGAAATAGAAAACAAAAAACCTCAGGTTCTGGTTCTGGGGCGAAAACATGCAGACTACATTAAGAAAAGGTATCCAAACGTCCACTATGCAGCCATACTGGACAATGACCCAAAATATGAACGAACCCTTTCACTGCTCTGGGGGCCGCCCTATAACCCGGATGAGATTATTGACCCGAATAATTTACCAGGGTATCTAAAGAAATCAATCACTCTGTGACTTCAATTCTTCAAGGCCTCTCTCAACTTTCTCAAAGAGAATTATCTTCATGTAGCGCTGGAAATCCCTTGTGGGTTGGAGCAAATGGTCACTTGATTCATACGTTATTGGTGAGCTGCCCTGGCAGGTTTGCTCAAACAACTCCACTTCCTTGTCCTCATCCTTGTCAACATATTTCCTCACGCATCCATCCTCGCCAGTTACAGTCAGTACATATTGGGTGGATATGAGGGCATCTTTGGATTGAAAGACAACAGGTTCACACCTGAAGCTTACATATTCCTTATCCAGCATCCCATTCCAGCTTAATGTGCACGGCTTACAACCTGCTAAACCAAGAGTTGCTAATGTTACAATTGTTGCTAGGGTTTTTTTAAGTGCCATTTTTCTACGAGTCCTTAGTTACTCTATACGCTTCTTTTAGGAATATTACAGGTGAGTCCCCTATTTCGCGCTCAAGAGGTACACAGTCGGAATAAAACGAGGGGTCAAAGGACACAACAGAGCCGTTTGGCATTGGCACAACGATCCAGACATGGCC
>CAIWSB010000115.1 GCA_903915225.1 uncultured Candidatus Woesearchaeota archaeon | reverse complement strand
GTCAGAAACGTTAAGGAGATAATAGGGGGTTTCATTAAAGCATATGAGGAATTTGTTTTGGCAGAAAATTATCCTGTTACCAACATAGCGCGTTGCGTTTACGCCATGGATCCATTTGTATGTTGTGTCATAAACGCACAAGTCAGCGCCAATCGCCTTGCCAAGGTCATTGTTACCTTCATCTCCGCAGCAGTACCCCGTGTTTGAAAAATCGGGAGAAACCTTTGGTTCAAGCCAATCCCCACCCATTGAAAGGCATTTTGCTGTGGAGCAGTCGCCGTCTGTGCAGCAGTATTCAGAGGGGTTTTCAACAGTTGTCCAACGGTCTGTGCAAACCTGCTTGGCCATACCTTGGCATCTATTCCCACCTGTTGGAGAGCAGGGGATTGATGTGGGGGTAGTCACTGGGCCGGGAGGTGGTCCGCCGCCATATGTTGTTGTGGTGTACATTGTAGTGGTAGTGCTGCTACCTGGAACGCACGCTCCATTCTGACAAAGAGAGCCTGCTGGGCATGGTATGACTTTGACACTGATTCCTCCCATATCCGGATTAACACAATAGCATTCCCTCACGCCCGTTAGGTCAGCGGTACATGTATCCCAGGTTGGGCTTTGGTGGATATATCCAAAAATACTGTCCATGCATGAACCCTTTACATTGGGATCTTCTCCATCACTGTCTGTACAATATTCTTTGCAACAGCAATTCCATGGCCAGATGCACGCTCCTGAACCAACTACATATCCACTAGGGCAACCCGCAAAACCGCAGATGGTTTGTGTCGCCCCTATGTAACTAGAGCAATAAGTATCACATGCAGTTCCCAAGACAAAAGCAGGCAGGGCGAGGATAAGTAAAACAAGTAGACAAAAAAACAGCTTTCTTAGGCCCTTCATCTTTTTTCATAAAGATTATCCCAAGGAGGTATATAAAATTTTCTACTAACCCCCACATAATTGACTTGAACTTACATGTAGCTGCTTATCGATAAATTAATATATTCTCCAAAATATTCTCAAGAGTATGGATGTCACAGTAGGGGTTTGCGCCCACAATGAGGCTGCAAACATTGGGTTGCTCCTGCAGGCTATTCGGTCACAGCACTTGAAGAAGGTTAAGATTAGCAGCCTTATTGTTGTCTCATCTGGCTCAACCGATGACACAGAGAGCATTGTCCGCGGCTTTCCCGATGTAATCTTGATTCGGGAAAAGGAGCGCCGTGGCAAGGTTTCTGCAATAAACCTCATTCTTAAAAGGGCAAAAACCCCGGTGGTTGTTCTAATAAGCGCCGATGTCATTCCAGAAAAGGATGCAATTGAAAAGCTTTGTATCCCGCTTTCACAACCAGGTATTGGTATTTGCGGTGCTCATCCAATTCCAACAAACCCCGAAACAACTTTAATGGGTTTCGTGAGCCATGTGGTCTGGGGGCTACACCATCAAATTGCTCTATCTCAACCCAAGTTCGGGGAGTGTATTGCCTTTCGCAGGGTTTTTTCAAGGCTCCCTCCCAGCGCAGTTGATGAGGAAGAGATTGCATCAATAATCCTTGGAAAGGGTTTCAAACCACTCTATGTTCCTGATGCCATTGTTTTCAATAAGGGCCCCGAGACAGTAAGGGATTTCATAAAACAGAGGCGGCGCATTTATGCGGGCCATTTAGCTCTTCGAAGGCAAACAGGCCATACCCCACCCACAATGAACAACCTAAAGCTCCTCTCCTTAATTATCCGCCAAATAAATCTCCGGGCTCCGTTCTGGACTGCCTATGCAATGGGATTGGAAGGCTTGGCCAGAATTCTGGGCTACTGGGATTTCTTCATAGGACGGAAGCATATTGTTTGGCAAACAGCTGCGAGCACAAAGCAGCTCAAGCCTTGAACCATTTAGAAAGAGGGCTTGCTTGAACCTCTGGTGGTGTCATTCCAAGGCTTATCCCCAATGCCTTAAGGTCATGGGCAGACCGCATCTCCATTGGCGAGCTGGCAAATGATGCCCAGAAAATTTTAACCTTGAATTTGCGGCAAAATCTGATGTTCTGCATAACCCGCCCAAGAACAACCCTGCGGGGTAATCCCGGGCGAAGCAACCTCGAGAACGCAAATCCTATGCAGGTTCCTGTCTTGCTAGCAATCCTGCAAAGGACATCATCCAAACCAGAGTTGCGGGAGTTCATCTTGTCTGGTTTGGGTGAGCTCTCCAGATTGAACACAACATCCGGAGCCAGTTTTTCAAACCCATGCCTGCTGCTGCCGTCAATGAATGATGGTATGCCCCGCACGGGCGATCTTTGCTTGTCCAAGAGCACTCCAACTATAAGCCTCATCCCCTTTTGGGGCTTTGGCAAGACGGCCTTGCTAACCCTCGAGGCAGGATAAACCATCACAAGCCCATCAAACCCCAG
>CAIWSB010000114.1 GCA_903915225.1 uncultured Candidatus Woesearchaeota archaeon | reverse complement strand
TCCCAGCCTTGGACTTTGTCTTCGGGAATATTCATGATAGTCAGAGACGCTAACCCCAAGGCTTTGAGTTTAATGATAGCCCTGGCCGCATAATCTTTGCCCGGCAGATCATGATCTGGCCAAACCAGAACATGCTTACCGCGTAAGGGTGACCAATCGGTTTTATCGACTGGAGCATTCGCTCCGTTCATGGCTGTGGTCGCACAAATCCCGAGGGCAATCAGGGCTTGTGCACACTTTTCTCCTTCGACCAAAATGACCCTGTCGGATTGGCTCATGCCCGGTTGGTTATATAAGGGGCGCGGCTCTGGCGCTTTGTGCTGTTTAGCCTTCACATCCCAGGGACGATACTGCTTACCAGATGCCGTATCATAACGATAAACACAAGCAATCAGATTACCCTTTGCATCTTGGTAATCCCATTTGCCCGTTGATACCCCTAAATCTTTTGCTTCTGCTTCTCCTCGTTTGTTGTCCCTTTGCGGTAACGGCCCTTGGGGCGTGCCTAACCATTCATGGATCGAGCTGACAATTTGGGGGAATTGGTTGTGGGCATCTAAGCCATACACAGCGCCCCACAGGGAAAGGATATCACCACCATCGCCTGTGGCAAAATCATGCCATAAGGCCGTCTTGCTCCCGGACAACTCAACCTTTAGGCTATCACCTTGTATCCCATGAACATTACCGATCACAAAGTTGTTTTGCACAATTCTGCCGGCTGGAAACAGATGGTAGAGGGCTTCTGCAAGTCTACGATTAAGACGCTGTTTTAATTCCTCTGGGTCCAGCCTTTGCTCTGGCTTGGGAGTGCATAAATATTGTGATGGTGCATCATTAAAATCAAGCCACCTATGAGAAATGGGGGCAGGATCTGGCAATGTGAGTACTGGCGCTGACATTACATATTCTCTTTCCAACAATCAGTTTGCCAATCACAATTGGGTTGATGGTTAAAATCAAGCATAGCTACTGGCATTGAAGAGCACTCCGTTTGATTGAGGTTGAGCGATTGGATCTGGAACAGGTGAATTTTCAACTTTGTATTTTTGATAAGCACTGACAGCCACTTCAATCAGGGTTAGAGCTTCTTCTCGAGTATAGTCAGATAGAGATTTGTCTAGACCTATCTCTATGGCAATCTCTCCCAAAGGGGACAAAACAGCTGCTAAGGCCAACTCTTCTAAATGCGTCTTATCAATCACCACTACCTCCGGCCCATAAAGCACGGCTAATGCTTTTTGCGTTAAACTTGAGGTTCATCAGTGCGGAGGCTTTATAGCGGGTCAGGTCGTAATCCCCGCTGTGTTCCGCCAAATAGCCTAACTGTTTGGAGGTGGCTGGAAGATTGAGCCAACCCTTAACCTTGTGGGCAGCATCATCACTTTCATGTAGATTCATCCAGTCATTGGCAGCTGCAAAACATACACTTTTTTCGCCAACTGCCAGCAACTTTGCTTTTCCTTGCTTTTTGGCACCTAGCGCATACCACTGGTTGTTTTTAAAGATCACATTGCTCCAGGCCTCAAAACCCGAGGCCATGAAGGAAGTGTTGTCATCACTAACTGGCACCCACATAAAATTAGAACGATGTAGGATATCGATTTCCTTCATGACAAATTCTTCTGCAGTTAAGCCAGGCACTTGTACTTCAATATCCCCAAATGAAAAGTCAAAGCCACACAATGGACATTCAAGCACAGCAGCATAAACTTCGGCATGGCATTCAGGG
>CAIWSB010000113.1 GCA_903915225.1 uncultured Candidatus Woesearchaeota archaeon | reverse complement strand
GTATTAAAGAAAACCATAAAGCACTCAGGTTGTCAGGCGAGCCTACGCATTTTGCCATGTAACCTGGAACAGCTTCTCCATCTGCCAAAATATCACTGTAATCCCCGCTGCAATTTATGGTAACGCGGTCTGCACCAATAAGAGCATCAACTGCAGCCCCCGGATAAGGTATGCTAAATGTGAAAACATCTGATATATAAACTCCAAATCCATCTGCAGCAATAAAGTCGCCTTTCTCAACAGTGTATTGAACTCCATTGATTGATAAGTTCGCAATATCAACATCCCCTGAACTATTGAAACCAAGAATCGACATGTTTACTTGGCTCCCATCTCCAAGGACATAATGTTTATCAAGGCCCGTTGTGGGTCCTCCATGCACCTCACCTCCTATTAGAGTAATTGTATCCAGGTTTGTATGAACAGGGTCAATATAGAATGTCTTGTTGAGTATGACAATCGATGCATCCTCTATCTCTGTGAAATCAACCCCCTCCTTAAACTCAACTGCCAGCCTATAAGCTGGGCCGGAGGATTGGTCCAAATATAATTGAGGAGAATTACCAAACACATCTGGATCTGGGTTTAAATATTTTACAGTATCAGGTTCTAAAAAGAGAGTTTGAGAATACTCATACTCCTCATTTGAGTAATCATCTGTCATGTTGGGGTGCTCGAGTAATGCAAATTCACTCTCATTAATACTTGCTCTGACAGCTGAAAGCGCCTCTCCAAGGGTGATATGGTTTGTGGGTGTCTTAACTTCAACAAAGCTCCCTTGCAGGTCTTCAGATGAAGTACAGGCGCTTGTGTTTACAGTGCACCCTCCATTACAAGCTAGTGTCCCGCCAACAAAGCCGAAATCTAGACAAGTTAATGTGCTTAGGTTATCAGAATCACACTGTTCACCTTCTTCAATTATTTCATTGCCGCATTCAGGCACACCGCAATCCCCACTCAGGGTATATCCTATGTCGTCAAGAGTCCTCACAAGGTCAACTGTCTCGCCATTCCTAATCGCAGTCATAAACCTCGCAGTGATGTTGCCACAATCAGTGGCATTCACTTTGGACTTGGCGACCACAAGGTTAAGCTGGTCTTGAGCACAATGGAAATTCACAACCAACGGAATAGCTACAACCTGGAAGCTGCTTCCGGCCCATTTCTTGACAATGGCATGATGGCCTCCTGTTGTATTTACCTGGAAAATAAGCTTGTAATCCTCGCCGCCTAAGCAGTTTTCAGTGCCTGGTGTGCAGCCCACTCCTTCAAGGCTATTAACGTCAGCCTCCCAGATTTCATGGCTACCGCCAGCCATCTCGCCATCACAAACAGGTGAGTGACTGAGATTGGTAACACCAATGTGGAAGACAAGCTTTGTCCCGTTCTCATACACGCCAGTGCCTTCGTTCACAATGTCAAGCTCAGGGAATTCCTCATATCCGCCACCGCTAGTACATGCTGATGAATTAAAGGCACAATCATGGGTGCAACGTAGTGTACCTCCTGAGAATCCGCCTGGTATTGAGGCGCAGTTATTGCCACTCAGGTCATAACGGTCACACTGTTCAGAGCCCTCTCTAACCCCGTTACCGCATACTGCAGGGTTACCATGCCCAATCACAACATCCCATTGCACATGGTCTGGGCCAATAAGATCTGTAATCTCAATTGTGTATGAGCCGTTTGTGGTGAAGTGGTAAGGCTCAGCAGTGGCCAAGTCTCTCGGGATTCCCCTAGTGTTGTCAACAGTGGCAATAACCAGAGCATTGACTGAAATATTCACCTTAGTATTACCCATATGCAGCATGATGTAGTAATCCCCGGGAGCATGATCTCCAGAGCACCTGCCTGACCAGCATCTCCAGTCATAGAGAGAATTTTTCCATCCTGAATTATTGGTGGAGCTGAGCCAGACATCATCTATAATTCCAGAGCTCCCACCTTGGGCAGGAGTATAACTCATGTTCCACTCGCACCATGAACCCTTGTTGTCTGCCTTCCAGCGGCAGCCCTTGCCATCCTTTAGCGCAGGGGAAGCAAAGCAAGCCTCTTCTCCCTGGCAGGCACCGCACTCTACATTACAAGTGTAAGGTCTCTCGCACCAATGTGATACGCTATCCTGACGCCATGTGCACACTCCTGTGCCGGTGCAATTCTCCTGATTTTGGCATGCACCGCATGAGTTAGAGCTGCAATTCATCAGCTTGTAGCAGAACTCATTCTGTGTGTTTGGATCTGTGCCGACAGAACAGCCCACTGCCGCGCATTCTTCCATATTGCATGCCCAGCAGTTATTATCATTGCACGATGTTTGGCACCAATTCGCCTGTTCCTTGGCTCCGAAATTGTTGCAGAACGTGCCGTCCGGGTTGCAGGTTCCCTTGTTATCACATGTCTCAACCTCGCCCGCACAGTCCCCTGGGCAATTTTTCTTCTCCTCCGGCGCACATTGATTGTCACCGCAAACCGGGCCCTTTGCGCAGTCCTCAAAGCAGTTGCCGGAGTTCTTCTCTTGCATAGAGCAGAACCCGTTGCCGCAGAACTCAACATATGCCGCTCCCTTCAAATCCTCATCTATGAGGCCGTCGCCATCATCATCCTTGTTGTTATCTGTTTCCTCATCAATGCGGCCATCGCCATCGTCATCGATGCCGTTGCCTGCAACAACATAGGTATCAACTTGGTATTGCTTTGTCAGAAGCGCACCTACAGTTGAATTAACACCAACGCCGTCAACCAGCACGTAAGCCAAGCTGTTCCAGTTTTCATCTTCAAACTTTACCTTAAAGCCATATTCGCCAACCTTAAAGCCGGCATAAAGCTTGCTGAGGAAGACGCTTGTGTTGGATTCTGCTGTTACATCGGCTGTATTAAGTTCCTCACCGCTTGGGGCTATACCTGTGAGTGAGAAGTTAAGTAAGTCTTCTTCACCCAGATTCTCAACAGTCACGTTCATCTTCAGTTTAGTTGTTGAGAGGTCAAACCCTGGAGAAGTGATGTTGAAAAGCGGTTGGCCGTTGTTAAGCGCGCCTGACAGCTCAACCTCATAAAGAGTTACATCCAATTCTTTATTTGTATTGAAGTTAATCTGCTGCGTCTTCATGTATTGACGCAGAGTGCCTACCTTGCGCTCAACAAGCACACTCTTCTTTCCCTTTGGAATCTCAAGACTAAACTTGCCCAGGGCATCTGTGAAGCCTTCTGCCTTGCCTATACTTACCAAAGCCTTCTCAACAGGTTGCCCACTTAGGTCCAGGACAGTGCCGTTTACAATCACAGAGTCCAGTTTCACATTAATTGGAGTAATTAACAGTTCTGTTGCGTAGACCATCGGATCAATGTCCTTTGACATCATCACAGACTTTGGCACAATGGGTATTCCAAGATAATATTCGCCTGGTTCAGTGGGTGTCAATAACTTGAAGTCAGCCCCAGAAGTGCCCCTACCGGTTTCCTTGAATAGAACACCATTCTCAATCATCCAATTCTTTCCTTCGGCAGGGTTATCCCTTTGGAAATAGCCGCCGAATTGGGCCTTGTAGTCAACATTGTTATCAGCCTGAACATTAACGCTGATTAGAGAGTTTGAGAGCACGCTCGCATCAGCAGATAATTCTGTAAAGTCGCTTCCAACAATTGCAAACTGCATGCCCTCATAGGTGTGCTTTACATTATCTGAATCTGTGATTAAAACCCTTGCAAATACAGGCCCTATGGTTACATCAGTCAGATTATCGCCATCTTGTACTGTTTCTGGAATGGTGAATGAATAATGGGCGTTTCCATCTACAAGCTCAATCGGCGAGTCAAGCTCATTTAGTGAGAATCCCTTATCACCTTGGTTGGGATCACCCGTGCCCATCTTCTGGTAGCCTAATTCAAGGGCAGTAACATTACCGCTAACTGGCTGCCCGAAGGCGTCAGTTGCGTTGATTGTGAGATCAACCTCATCACCAACCTGGTAAGTGAGTTCACTATTCACTTCAATATTTATGCTTGATACCTTGAATGTCCCATAGAATCCATAATTATCCTGACCATTTGAGTTACCCGAGTTTCCTGCTGCTGTTTTGCCACCACCTGAACCCGAATCAAACACAGGAAATATCTGGAGTTCATATGAGCCCTGGGGTAGTGGGCAGAGCTCAAGCTCATACTGCCCGGTCTCATCTGTTGACAAACTTAGCATGTTCTGGGCATTTTGATCCCAACCATTCTTAGGCGCCGCATCCAGCGCGGTACAGCCAACAGTTGATGAAGGATTTATTGCCTTTTGGTAGTTGGATTTTAGGTGATAGAGCTGCAGGTTAAGCCTCTGACTCTGAGGCTGTCCAAGCCTATCCAATGTTGTGATCACAACTTTTACGTTATCGCCATCGCCATATTTGGTCTTCATATCAACATTGAGGTTCTTAGAACCAACCTGGATGTAGTAAGCAAGCTCTTGGGTGTTGTTCACACCGGAAAGCTCGCATATAGCTTTACCCTCAACCATGTATTCTCCTGGCAAAGAGGGTGTAGTGTAGGTGAATTCCATCTCACCATTCACATCAGTCGTGTTGTCAATGGCGAGTGTTCTAACAAGTGAGTTATCCATTGCATTGTATATCCCAGTAAACTTTATCAAACAGTCTGATAGAGGCTCGCCATCAAGGTCAGTTGTCTTAAGCCATACCTGTTGGTCACTGTTAGCAGCGAGATTCTCAATGCGCCTTACTATTGGGACATGGAACGCCTCCACCTGCACAAACACCTTGCCTTCTATCACTTTCTCTTCGTCATTTGTGTAGGTAAACACAAGGTCGTACTTCTTGCCTGTTCCCAATTCTAGTTCAGTAGGGTCCAGGGTGAAAGTCACCCGGCCAGGATTGATGTTCTGATTTTGCTTGTTGGGGTCATCGTAATAGCAGCCCTCCATGTCATCCCAGTTGCAGTTTTTGCCTGCTTCTACTGCAACATTACATGATTCCTCTCCATCCAGCCTTCCGCAGAATTCTGAGGCGGAATAGCACTGCTCATTGGACCATCCGCAATCATCTGCAGCATTACAATCATCTTCTCCAAGAATTGATTGGCAGTCAGTTGTCAGACTCGAGTCGCTAGTTTTTAGCATTTTTTCAGTGAAACTCTGTGTCTGTCCGGAAATTCCAAGCTCACTTAGGTTAATGTATGTGAATGAGCTCAAATCCCTAATTCCAGCCAGAACTATTGTCTTGTTTGTGAGTGGTCCGTACCATTGCTTATCTGCGCAGAATGGGTCGTATTGCTCCTGGCACCAGGGATCACGGCCCTCACCGGAGAGATCTATGGTTACAGTGAAGTTCATACCTGGCATGACATTGCCGCCAGTCCATCCATTAAGCTCTGTTCCAGAGCCAATTAGGAAATTCTGGTTCATCCACTCGCTATAGCCAGCAGAGCGCTGTACCTCAACCTCAATGTTGTACATGCCTGGCATCAGGGGTGATGTGAAGTTTACCTCGAGAGTGCCATTTTTGTCAACAAGTGGTGTGTTGTAGTTCCTGCTCTCTGGTCCCCAGATATTCCTTAGTGTGGCAGACATGCCTTCAGGCCCAGTGAGTTTGAGCGTATAAATCTGGCCACCGAAGAAGTTTGAAGGCACTTCATCTGTCCTATCAACTATTGAAAGTGAGGGTTTGGCGGTGTTGCTAAGCCTGAACCACACAGAGCCCTTTTCAACGCCCCCCACTGTGAGATTCATCTGGATGGCAACCTCAAACTCGTAAGGCCTATCAAGGCCCAAGGCAGTGTTGTTTGCGAGCATCTCGATAAGGGCGGAGCCATCAACAACATTAAATGTGTCAGTGGCAAGACCCAAGCCTGCAAGGCTAATTGATTCTGGTGGAACATTATAATTCTGGTTGTCATGCTTCCAAATCTGGAGAACTTTGACAGTTCCATCCCGGTCTAATGGATTTCCGTTGTTTATGTCCCTGGCCCGTACATTGAACTGAATTGTATCGGTTATCCCATATTCCCAATTCTGGGTGTATGCATCCAGCCTATAGTTCCTCAAATTGAGATTAAACCACAGCATCTGGCCACCGACAATCAATCTGCCGTTGTAGTTACCTGTGGCAAGGTGAGCCTGGGAGAGGTTGATATAGAATATAATCTTCCCATTGGCATTTGTCTTGTTGTCAAGTGTTGAGAAATAATACGAGCCTGCGGGGAGTTCAACATCCTGAGGCTGGTCATCATACGAATTGGGGTTGAGCTGGAAAGCATCCAAAGTTGCCCTCACTCCTGATGCAGCTTTTCCGTTATCCCTGGCTTCAATTGTCAGAGCGAACTCTTGAGTTCCTGTGAAATCCCACTTGTTCTGGTTAGAGAAAAGCTGAATGTTATCGTTGCCCCTCACGAAGAAGTTTGCATCCATTGTCCTTGAGGCTTCTCCTGACTTGAGCAATATCCTAGCGTGGTAGTTTCCAGATGCCCAATCGCTGTCAGTTGCTATAGTGGCATAGTCATTGCCTGGCGTCCATACAAGATCCGCGCCTTCAACAGCGCTTCCGTATGAGTCAGTGAGTTCAATCAGTGAGAAATTATCAAATATCATCTTCTGACCCGTGAGTATATCGAAAGCATCTGCCCTGAAAGTGACTGTCTGGCCGGACTTGAACTCCCCGCCATCTGTCCAGAGCTTAAAGTTATAGTTGTCAGGGAACACATCCATGAAATATAGGCTCTTGGGTTTCTCACCAGCATCAACATCAAGTGTTAACTCAACATCCTGGGGCCCAAGCATTGTTATGTTCTCTGCGAAATGCTTTGCCTGGTCAGCTACTGCGCTTGTCTTTCCAATTTTTATTGTTTGCGTCTGGCCAGTGAAATGGCTCTTCAGGCGCAGAGTCATGTTGGTTTCTGTAATAGGGGTTGAAACATTGAAAGTGAGGTTTTCTCCCTTTATATTCATGTTTCTCATGGGCCATGTTACATCAAACCCGCGCTGCCTTATTTCAATACTTTCGGGCCTGTCAAACGCATCCCACTTGTTTGCCCCGAAATTGTAAATATATCTTCCCGGAGCTGTGAATGTGTAAGTTACTGATTCCGTGCTGGGTGTGATTGCCAGCTTCTTCTTTACAGATTGTGTGAACGGGTCAATAATCCAGAAGTTTGTGCTGATTGAAGAGTCGATATTGAAGGTGACTTCTTCACCCACATAAGCCGTAGCTGGGGCTTCGAAATTCACGTCTCGGTCATTTATCTCAAAGGGCACATCATAATAATATGTCTCTATGCCATCTGTCACCCTAAATTTGGCTTGGTAGAAGGCATTTTCAAGGTTGTGAAGTGTGAATATGCCATTCTCGTGGGTTGTTCCGACCATAGTGTTAACCATGTTCTTGAAATTTGTGTAGCTGTTAAGAGTGTAGTTAGCTGTCCCTGATAAGCCAGTTACGGAGATATTGATTGTGACATTCTTGCCATGAACAACAACATCCCTGTTGAACTGGATATCCCGCTCAAGCCTGAAGTATTGGGCCTCGTTATAGGCGGGATTCTCAGTCATCTTGAATTTCAGGAGATAATCCCCTCTAGATAAGTGGAGAGGCGCCAAATCAAGTGAATGCTGACCCAAGCCTGTTGCAGTGAAATTCTCACCCTCAAGGTTAGTTGTCGCTCCGGTCCAAAGATTTTGTATCTGGTCAATTATGAGCTGTCCTGTGGCTTCGTTCCACCCTGACGCACCAGATGTAAAGACGGTATAATTAAAGTTTAAAGTGCCGTCTGGGGCAATTTTATTATTCAGGATTCTAATCTGGGCCCAAGGGGCCTTAACCTCAAACCAGAGCCTAGCGGTGTAGCTCTTTGTGCCGCTTGTGATTGTCACATCAACAAAATACTCGCCAGGGTCCAGGTTGTTGTTTATGGTTAAGATACCGTTACTATAATAATAATCTATATTTTTAGTATTTCCCTGCATATCAGTAACTGCAGCAGTGACTGTTACAGTCCCAACCAAAGTAATATCGATTACTATATCTTCTGCAGGCTGGAATGAAGAGCCATTATCAAACTCGACAGTCACGTCAAAGGGCCTTATCTCAAACTCGCCCATGCCAAATCCAATTATTGGATCACCTAGTGTTGATACGTTAATAATTGGAGCATATCGCCCGGGGTTGAAGTTTGCAGCTGCAATAGTAAGGGTTGCAATGCCATTGGTTGAAGTGTTAGCAGACTTTGTTGCAGGCACTGGTCCCCAGGTGTTGAGGTTCATTAGCCCTATCAATTTCACCGGGACATTTGCCTTCACAACATCAGCGTAATTAGTGACTTTAACGTTTATGTTAATATTTTCAGTTGAGCTGAACTTCCTGTCTGCATCATCAATTGAAATCACAACTTTATCCCCTACTATCTGGAATCCGACACCTGCAAAAACAGAGTCGCCATCTTTTGTTGCCTTAATATCTGCAAAGTAATTCCCTGGCCCAGTTCCCTCAGGTGGGGATATTGAAAGGGTTGCGCGTCCCTGGGAGTCTGTTGTGGGAGAGTTGGAATCAGCATCGAGGGTTTGGCCATTCATGGCATTGGTCATGCGCTCTAACGTGATAGTTGCACCCTCAATAAGGGTTCCAGATTTCTCAACTGTCACGTCAATGAGAACATTATTCCCCTGAACTACCTGGCCATTACCTCTGGCGTTTATATTTTTAAAATTGAGGTTCCTAATTTCAAAGAAGCCGTTGCCTAGGCCTTTCTTGCCATTGGAGAGCTGAACATCAACGCCGAATGGGTAGAATCCAGATTCGGTTGGGAGCTCATTTGAGGCTTTTGTTAGCAGCACAGACCCTCGTCCGTTCGTGAGGGTGATTTGCTTGGGTGAAAATGAAGGCCTGTTTATTGTTGCTGTTCCATCACCTGAACCGCAGGATATTGTGACGTTCACGCTTTCCCCAGAAGCGAACACTGATTTTGCTAGGCCACCTGAAGAATATGTGTAGGCATTAACCTGAAGATCAGAAATCTGGAAAAACCCTTTGCCCTTGAATGATTTTCCCTTGGCATCCACAAGCGTATATTCAATTCTGTAGTAACCCTGAGGGAGATTAATAGGCTGGATTGTATAAACAATTCTTCCGGTGGTCTTATCTGTAAAATTAGCGTTCTCAGTTGCCTTGATGTTGGTGTACTGAACCTGGGTCTCTTCATTTAATATCTTGTCGAATTTTGTTACAAACCCTGTCAAATCAACACCTTGGCCTTTGGCAACATCAAACACATTGATTGCAGCCAAGAAGGCTTCGTTGCCTGAAATGACATAGCGCGGCATGTTCTGTATGTTACGGATCTCAAGGAATGACATGTAGTTCTGCACAGAGAACCACCTGTCCTGGGCAATCACTGAGCCGCCAATTGTGGCCTGAACCCGGGCATAATAATCCTTTTGGGTTGTGGGGACATTGAAGCTCCTAGTGAGTAAACGTGCACGGCCTGTTGTGTTCTGCTGGCTCTGGAGCACACCCTCTTTGTCGTAAATTGTTACTTTTAGCAAAGTGATGTTGCTGTTTGAACGGGCGGTTATTTTGGCCAGCTCACCCGGCTGGAAGAAGTCCCTAAAGCCGCCGTAGCTGTCGCTCAAGTCCACGAAAAGGTCTGTGTTTTGAACCTTTATGAAATCCTTGCCTCTGCCTATTTTTCCAGATGAGGTTGCCTTAACCTTTACGAAATAGCCCCCATCAGTAAGGGCAACAGGGACAAGGTAAGAAATTTTTGAGGTATAGCCGGGGTCTGTGCTGGCAACAGGAGTGAGGCCAGTGGCATCGTAAAGTTTTCCATCTTTCTCAAGTTGAATGGAATAGGTTACATCGCTGTGGCTCAGCATTACACCATCTGAAAGCCTCTTGACAATGATTATGAAATCGGCGGGCTCGCCTGTCCTATAGGGTTTTTTGTTTTGAAGCTGCACATCCACCGATAGACCATAAACAGTGAAGAAGCCTTTCACCTTCTGCTCATTGTTGGAGGAGTCCTTCATTGAGAACTCAACCTCATAATCCCCTCCTGAAAGCACAATAGGAATTCCTGCGGCGGTCACGTTGGTATTACCCTTGTAAAGTCCACTTGTTTCAATGAATGTGGCAGTGCTAACCTTGGCAGCTGGCGTTGTGACCTTTGCAGTCACAGTGGCACCTGTAATCTTCTGGCCATTGGAGTATCCCTCTACCTCAAAATAGGCAATTCCTCCAGGCTCGAATTTATCCTTAACCTCTCCGGATTTATCTGTGATTTTGAATTTGAGAGAGAATTTTGCAACTGATGCAACAAAGCTTTTCTTGTCATCAATTGTCAATGTGTACATCCCCACTGTTTGCGGCAATGTTACAGTCCTGGCAATATTGCTTGTTCCTGTGGTTGTATTGTAAATGCTGCCGTTCTCTCTGAAAATCTTTAGGGCGTAAGTGTCTGATGAGAGGGTCTCACCGAGGTATTTTTGAACAGTAAAGGTAAGTGAGGTATTACTGTAGGGCACTGTGAGAG
>CAIWSB010000112.1 GCA_903915225.1 uncultured Candidatus Woesearchaeota archaeon | reverse complement strand
ATATCTTCTTCATTCATTGAAGAAGATTTCTTGAATTTAAACTTTGTAATGAACTGGGATCTTTCTCCATCTCCTTTTGAAGAATTCCTTAATCTCAAATCGTTTAAATCGACACCTATTAAATTGTCTTTTAATCCATTTAGGTTAAACAAGTGAAGATATGTACCCCACTCATCTCCATCCTCCTCAATCAAAGAGAAATATATATCTGCTTCAGAAGATTTTTGCAGTTGGTACCTAAAAAATATTCTTGAACTAGTCCATTCAAATCTTTTACTGAAATTACCCGTGTATTCCTTGAATTTAGGCGAGAGGGAAAGTTCCAAAGAATGAGAGCCTTGAATAGCAATCATATCAGAAACATTATCCGCATAATTTGAAAGAGACTCAAAATCCTGGACCACCAGAGTTCCATTGCTAAAATAATTATTACTGCCCCCGTAGAATAGGGAAGATAAGTAGTTGTTATTGTCCCTTAAGAAAAAAAAAGAGAAACAAAAAATACATATAAGTACCACTAAAATTATCACCAATTTAAACTTTAATATTCTTTTCATATCTTACTGTAACTAACTAGAATATATCATAATCCTTTTAAATCTATTTCGGTTATTCCCTTTCATGGTCAGTTCTTGCGCATGTTTCTGGAAAACTCCGGTAATCTTTTCTGACGGTTCAGTATATGCCTGTCCATACTCTATAGATTCATTAAAAAGTAATCCTTATTCTATTAATTTTTCTGATTTTATAAAACTTGGGCAAGTAGTTCCTGAGAAGATTGGACTAATTGAAGTACTAAACGGCCCTATAAATCAAAGATTAAAGAATTTGTCACTCAATAATCGTCTTAATGCTATCCCAAGATGCAATAAATGCGTTTTTGGTGTTTGCACTTCAAATTCTCTAAATAGTTTTTCACCTGAAGAACTGAAGCAAATAAAAAGAAACCCATCAGCATGCATTGGCGGTTTGCTCTCAATTGAAATAAACAGTACATGCAATCTAAAATGTATTATGTGCAATCGCGGAAATTACGATAAGATAAATTTAGGCCCAATGGATATTGATATGTTTAAATTCATTATCAAGAATATTGAAAGAAATTTATTCTATTTCGATTCTATCCAACTTTTTTTTAATGGTGAACCCTTGCTTCATCCTTATTTTGACAAACTTATAGATTTTCTCAGAGAAAAAAATGTAAATAATCAACTATTTAGAAATGTAATTATTGATACTAATGGCCAGTTTTTGACCCCAAGAATCTCTCAAAAAATTATAAAGCTAGGTCGTGTTTCAATTACTTTTTCTCTAGATGCATTTTCTAAGACGACATACGATAAAATAAGGAGGGGGGGAGATTTTGAGCGAGTAATCTCTAACATTAAATTTTTTTTAAAAAACCAAGTAAAAGTCTATAATCACCATTCTCTTTTTTCGAAACTTCAGTTTATTATTATGGAAGAAAACCAACACGAAGTTAGTCAGTTCGCTCGTTTTTGGAGTGAATATTTACACTCTTTAAAAGTCGATTTTTCAGTTGTTAATATTAATAATGCAAACAAATATCCTAAACCCGTTATGATTCTTTTTAAATTTCTCTCCTCTGGAGGAAAACAAGAGGAACAATGCTATAAAACCGGGATGACTGAAAAAGAAGCGGAGATATTCATGTACAAAATTTTATTGAAGAATAATCTTATTCCCAAAGCCGAGATGGAGTCAGTTGCCAACCTTGTTAGAAATAGCGGTTCCTGTTCGTATAATATCCAAGCTAACAAGTCATAATCTTTTTAAACAAATCTTCCTTATCCTTTATTCTGGGGTTGAAAAATGAAGCATAAGCTCTGCAAATCTGCATTCCATAGCTTTACCATAGCCAGCGATGGAACAGTGGGGTCGTGCATCCTTGATTGGGACAAGAATATGGTTTTTGGGAATATTCAATTGCAGAGTTTGAGCGAGATACGTGCTTCCGAACCCTACAGGGCGTTCCAGAGATTTCATCTGAGCGGGAAATTCCCAGATAATATCCTTTGCTCCCGCTGTGGGGGAGAGACTGGAGAGGTATCGAGAGACCAAATTGAAGACTCCGGCAACTTCTTCAACGTTGTTGACTGTAAAATAAACCGGATTTACGTCTTAGAGCCTTCAAACAGCTGCAGCTGTCGATGCATTCATTGCAGGAGATATTATGAGCGAGAGCAATTCCCCCATGTATCTGAAGAAAAGAGATTCATGCCTTTCCCTCTGTGGAAGAAGGCGATAGACTATATTGACCATATTGGTGACCCCGCAGACATCCATCTCCATTGGCGTGCAGAGAGCTTCACAAACCCGCAAATGAATAGGATGTTCGCTTACCTGCTGTCGAAAGGATTTCCTAAATCCCTCATTCTTGACTCAAACCTTAACAACCTAACCCCTGCGAAGATTGAAGCAATGTTTGAGGCCGTAAAAGTAGGTTACCAGAATCTTGTGAACTTTGACTTTTCATTCTCTATTGATGCTGCAAGTCGGGACGTATACGACCGAATTAGGATAGGGGGAAACTTCTCTCATGTGATTCAGAATGCAAAGAACATAATCGCAAAGAGGAACCAACTCTCCCTTGATAAGGTTCACCTCCGTACCCAGTTTATCGTAGAACCGGCCAATTTTCATGAAACAGAGAATTTCATTGCCTTCTGGGAGCAATACATTGATCCATCTAAGGACACGATATACATCAAAAGGTGTCATGGAACATGGCCATTTAGTGCAGAGGTACCCAACATCTATTCTCGAGTCGCCGAGCGACTCAGGAAAAGGCCTTACCTCAAGCTAGACTTAGATCCAAACACCTACTATCAGCTTTCCAGTAACAAGATATTCACTTATGCAGATGAGACAAATTTGCGGCCTCCCATGGAAGAACCCCACAATCACTAAGGATGGCGTTGTGACTGTGTGTTGTGCGGATTGTAATCTGCGATTAGCCGTGGGTGATATAAGAGAACGCACATTTAAGCAGATATGGGAGGGCCCGGAAATCACACAGTTGCGCTTGGCTCACCTCATGGGAGATTTTTCTCTCAATCCCAAATGCAGATGCTGTAGAGGGGCTAACTATTCGTATATGACACAAGAAGAGATGGCCCTCTACCTTAAAATTATAGGGCGGCAGGATATTCTCCCTTCCCTCCAGGGAAGAATCCCTTCTCTTGAAGAGCCGCAACATATCCTTTTGCAGATAGAAACCAATGACACCTGCAACCTGGTTTGCGACTTCTGTGATTTCCATAATAAAAACCCAGTAAACGATATTCTCGCGGCAAGAAAAAAGGTGGTTAAGGACTTTTCGATGGGCCGGATGGATATCGGGGTTTACAAGAGAATAGTTGATGAAGTTGCAGGATACATTGAATCTTGTCCATTCTTCTCGAACTCGTCCAAAAAGCTGAATATGATGTGGGTGTGGGGAGGAGAACCTTTTCTTCATCCCGACTTTGTTTCAATGCTAGATTATGCTATGGAGAAACCTATCTACCATGGCGGTGAGATTGATACCAACGCTGTCCTTCTGGGGAAGAATGTTGTAGATAGGCTCATGGAATTAAACCTCAATAGTTTCACCATCACCTTTAGTATAGACGCGGCATCAAAACAAACATATGAGAAGGTCCGAAAGGGGGGTAAATATGATCAGATGGTCCAAAACATTATTTACTTCCTGAAGAGAGCAGACGAGAAGAATTTTTTAGGCTTTAGGACCATGCTCCAGTTCATAATCACTCCCTTGAATCATCATGAGGTAAAGGATTTCATTGCCTTCTGGGATAAATACGCCAGAGAAGGCAGAGACTACCTCTTTTTGAGGATACTCCATAATGGAGATTGCGAGCCAGAGAACAAGCTGTACTTAGACACGTTAGAAAAGCATGAAATCCGACAGCTGAAAAACCCAAAAATAAGGCTAATGGAGCCGAACCTGTTTCGCCAAAATGCAACATAAAGTCTGTAGCGGTCTGTGGAAAACCCCTGTTGTGGGATATAATGGCCTAGTCTTCCCCTGCTGCAGTAACATTGACCTAGTTCTTGGAGACATAACCAAGGAGAAATTCTCTAGCATCTGGCTTAAAAAGGCAGAGGGATTACGAAAGCTCCACTTAGAGGGGAAAGTGGATACCATCATTGGATGCAAAGATTGTTCTTTCATACATGATAAAACTATCTCCACGGGCTACCTAACAGATGAAGAGTTGGCTGCGTACCACGAGGCTTCTTCTAAGGGAAGGAATTTCTCCTTCAACGGGGCCATCCTGATGATTGAGCCTTCAAGCATCTGCAATCTCAGTTGCGTCATGTGCTTACAAAATACCTTAAGGAAGCCAGGGTATCAATGGCATCACACGCGCGGACCAGGACACATTGATGTTGGATTATTCGCTTCTTTGCTGTATGACCTTGCTGAAAGCAATATATTCTTTGAGCGCATCTCCCTCTTTTGGCAGGGTGAGCCCTTCATGCACCCTAAAATTGGTACAATCCTTGACCTAATAACTCAGATAAACAAGAAGAATAAGTTGTCATACATTATTGAAATTCACACTAACGGTATTCTCTTGAACGAAGACCTTATGAGAAAGCTTCTGCAAGTGGAAGGATTGAACATCATCTTCTCCCAAGATGCAGTTACCCCTAAGACTTATTCGATACTGAGGCAAGGCGGGGACTTTGAGAAGTCAATCCAAAATATTAAACGCTTCATATCCTTGGCCAAATCCGTCCCAAACCCCGGCCATGCAATCCGAATCCAATGCATTGTACAGTTCGCCAATGTTAATGAGACAAAAGTATTCTACAATTACTGGAAAGATTGGCTTACCTCCAAGGGACTCCGGTACTATTTGGATATGATTGAAAAATCAGACCCTCCAAACCATCAAGACTTGCCTAATGTGTATCTACAGTTCAAACCCCTCACCTCCGGTACTTACATGGAGATTGACGGGCAAATGCAATTTGTTGGCTTTGAGAGAGCTAGAAAACTGTTTAAGGAAGGGCTGCTTGACGCGGGGTTGATTACAGAAGATGACAAAAGATTCTGAAGTCAAACTGCCTTTAATTGATCGCTCTATCTCGCCTTCAGACCTCTCCCGCCTCCAATCCATCTTCGGCTTCACGTTTACAGCTGAGATGACTGACATCTGCAACCTCCGCTGCGTTTACTGCGCCCAGACTTTCAGCCCACATAGAGCCCACGAAAAGATTCCTTACGGCATGATTGAACCAGAGATATTCAAGAAAGCAATAGACGAAATCTCCGATCCAGGCAGTGTTTTCTACAAGAGTCATGAGGTCCTGCTCCACTGGCTTGGCGAGTCCATCCTACATCCAAAATTCAAGGAAATGGTAGAGTACGCCGGAGAAAAACTCCGGAAATCAGGTCATATGCTCTATGTGGACACAAACGGAGTACACCTCACACCTGAAATCACTAAAGTAATCCTGAAAAACCCATTCAAGAGGGTGCATTTCTCAATTGATGCAGCGACAAAGCAAACTTATGATAATATTCGGCGAGGGGGAGACTTTGAAAGGGTAATCAAAAACATCAGGTACTTCTTTGAAAGACGAAGACAACTCAACCAAACCACACCCCAGGCAATGCTCCAGTTTATTCCAGTGCCTTTAATTCCATCTGTCGGCCACAAACATGGAATAAGGTATGCAGATATCTCCAACGCCCATGAAATCAAGCCATTTGTGGAATACTGGGACAATTTCCTTAAAACAGTAAATACCTTAGACGCCCAGTATGACGATGCAATATTCATCAAGGCACTAAACACCCTTGCAGATATCCAAGGTGAAGTGAATGAGTTCTACAAGAAGTCAGTAAGAGACTCTGGCATAAAACTCATAAAAAAGAAGTATGTCACAATCATGGCCCCTCTGAGAAACGATTGGGGAATACCCTTAGAGAAGATGTGGGAGGAACTCCAATGAGAAGACCATGCATGGCT
>CAIWSB010000111.1 GCA_903915225.1 uncultured Candidatus Woesearchaeota archaeon | reverse complement strand
CGTGTTTCAATCCCCTACAACAATATCTTAAGAACTCTAAATTTATAAGGGTTGCGGGAGTTTGCCACTTTATAGTTTATAAATTACTTAGCAATCAAATTAATCCACAATCACAGTCTTCGGCTTCTTATATCCGCAGAAATCGCAGTAGTAGTTGTATGCCCCGGCGTTCAGGAATACGATTTTGTCCCCTATTTTTGGATTTTTAAGGAAAACTCTGTACCTAAAGATGTCCATGCTGTCAGGTGATATCCCCTTTATTGTATACGCCTTTCCTTCAGCCAGTTCTCCTTCAACCAAGAGCTTGATTGGCACAACAAGGGTATCAACAGAGGCGCTGTAAACCGAGCAGTTCACCACAATATTATTTTCGTATATATTGACAATCTCAACCTCAAGCCTCCCGGCAGGTGCGGCTATAAACCGCCCGGGCTCTGCTATCACAATTTTCTTGTAAGGCCTGAGCCACTCCATCAGCGCCTTAACCTCGCTGAGGATTGGGCTCACAACTGCATTTGATGTGTTCTTGTATTCCGCAGGGAATCCACCGCCGATGTCAATAATGTCAACTGCATTTAGGGTTTCCTGACTAAGTGACTGCTGCAATTCGTGCGTGAGGCGCCATTCCGATACATTCTGGCTTTTCCTGTGGAAATGCACTCCAAGCTGACCCACAGATTTCATCTTCCTTAGTTTTGGTATCCATTCATTGATAACCTGCGATGGCATGCCAAACACAAAGTACCTGCCTGTAAAAACCGTGTGCTCGCGGAGCCGCATTCGTAGCATTATGTTCAGCTTCTCTTTTGTTGTTTTCAAATAATCATCCAAAATATTCAGGTCATTTAGGTTGTCCACAACAAAATTCCTTAGGCCAAGCTTGACAAGCTCGGTAATTTTCATGGAATCCCATGCCTGCGGGAAGAACCAAATCCGCGACTTATCCTTAATGAGGCTAATGTTTTCCGGGTTGTGTATGCTGAACATGCAGTCTGTCTCCTGCTCAAGAATCTTTGCAACCTCAGGGTTTGTCTTTGTGCTGTAGCATATTGCCAAACCCAGCGCCTTGAGGAGGTTGTACTGCTTCAGCACTGTCCCTCGACTTATGACAAACCTAGGCTCAGCCATTCTTAACCAAGCCCTCCTTTTCCAAAACCTCAAGAGCCTTCATCATGGCCAGCGGGAAATACAATGTCGCATCACCAACAATTGTTACTGCATCTGCATTGTCCTTGAGCTTGCCCCAGCTCTTTGCCTCATCTGTTGTCGCCCCGGATAAACTGCCGTCAAATGGCGCTTGTGAATTTATGTAAACACCGTAATCAAAACCGCCATTTATCAGCGTGACAAGTATTGCATAGTGCTTTGAAACTCCGCCCCCGAGCGCAATTATCCCGCGCTTGTCATCAAACGAGGTGCAGGCCAGCATGTCATCAAAGTCCTTTACGACATCAACAATGAAGTCAGGGTGGTTCTGCTGGAAGAAGTAGAGGTGGAAACCAAATGAGCCATCAGTTATGGCTGGGCAGAAGATTGGCACGCTGAGTTTTGCAGCCTGGAACAGGATTGAATCCTCATCATTCAGCAAAAGCCCAACCTCTCGCAGTAGCTCGTTTGTCTTTATCCTCTTGTGCTTCTTGTAGATTTCCCCAAGCATTTCAGTGAACTTGTCCTCAAAGCGTGCATAGCAGTCATTTGAAATCAATAGGTTCCCTATGCGGTTGAGCCCCTCCTCATGGAGCTGGACGTCGTCTGCGCCAAAGCTGCTTATGGCGAATTTTTCACCAGTGGCTTTCATTATATCCTCCTCAACACCACCCACTGTTGTAATAATAACATCAACCATCCCAAGCTTTATCAGCTGGGCAAAGAAACCCCGCAGCCCGGAGGTCACCATGTTTGAAGTAAAGGTCAGGAACAGCTTTGCCCCATCCCGCTTCATCTTCACAATTAGCTCAGATGCGCGCCCAAGCTCAACACCCTGAAAGCCGGTCTTAGCCAGCTGAGTAACAAACGCATCGAGTTTCATACCCTTTTTCCATTTCAAATCATCAACAGTTTCCATAGAGGTCACCCTAGAATTAATTTAAGCCTATGAACAGGACTTGACCCGATTCATGCCACCAAATTATCAGAGGGTATTTAAAAAGGTTTGGTTTATCATTAAAATAAACCCCTCTAGAGTAGTAATAATAGATATGTTTTTAAGTTTCTCCAAACTACCCAGCTGCATGAGAGAGATCACAGATGATAAACGGGAGGAGGACCGCCTCAAGATACGGATGGCCTACTTCCTTGATGAAGTGCCCACAATAGGCCAAGGGGAGAGCAAGGTGGAGCTGCCGAAAGCCCTAGTTGAGGAAGTGCAGACCTATGTTCGGATTTTCGAAGTGGATGACATCCGCGATCTCAGGGAAAATTACGCTGCCCTTTCCCAGACTTCCAAATTACCCAAATGCATGGTCAAATGGTTATCCAAGCAGAATTACGATGCAACCGGACTTAAGGATATGACACCCCAAGAGTATATGGAATTCTTGGCCCTGACCCATGCTGCAGATGCTGCCTGGAAGTTTGAGCACAATTTCAACCAGGTTATGCTGCCCCATGTTTATCTTCAAAATCCAAGATACATAAAGAGGAAAACATTTGAGGCATGCCAATTTGACATTCTTGACCGCCATTTTGAGATGATGCCCGGGGTTTACTTTTACCGCCACAATCCGCCAATGAGTATTGATGATACTTTGCAGACGCAGTTGGCTGCTGCTGTAAATGCAAGCCCGCTCACGACTTTTGAGCTAGGGGTGCAAGTCATGGGAAGGAAATTCCCTGTTTTCAAGAATGGGAGATTCTCACCCAGAGGTGAGATGCTGTATATCCACGACATCCAAAAATCCGACGGAAGGGGGGACGCTCCGGCTGACATTTATACTCCGTCGGAATCTGAGCCCGTGGCTGTTGGCCAGCGGGTTAGATAAGCTGTAAAAATATTTATTAACCCCCATGGTTTCTTGAGCTGAATGCAGATTGAGTTTCTCAAGGATAAACTACCGGCGCAGCTTTACGCCCTCATGGCACGGGACTTTAAGGAGCTGAGGCCATGCCAAGAGAAAGCTATTCAGAAAGGCCTCCTGGAAAAGAAAAACCTGCTTGTCTGCACACCCACTGCATCTGGCAAGACATTACTTGCAGAGCTCGCAGGCATCAAGCTCATCCTGGAGGAATACAAGAAAGTAATCTATATTGCCCCCCTTAAGGCCCTGGCGAGTGAGAAGTACAAGAGGCTAAAGGAGAAGTACGGCAGCCTGGTTAGGGTTGCGCTCTCTATTGGGGATATTGATTCCAGCGACCCTTTTCTGTCAAAATTCGACCTCATAATAACAACCCCTGAAAAGCTTGACTCATTGATAAGGCACGTCTCGCCGTGGCTAAACGAAGTAGGGCTCGTGGTGCTTGATGAGATTCACCTGCTAAATGACCCAAGCCGCGGCCCCACCCTAGAGATTCTAATAACCCTACTCAGGCAAATTTTACCCCACGTTCAACTCCTGGCGCTCTCTGCCACAATAGGCAACCCGAAAGAGCTGGGGGAATGGCTCGGCGCAGAGGTTGTGAAGGACAGATGGAGGCCAGTGCACCTGCATAAAGGCGTCTACCTGGATGGGGAAATAAAATTTGTAAAAAAAGAATAAGTTAACTGTTCTACATACTTAGGAAAAGCTGGGTAGATTTCTCAACTGCAGCAACTAATAACGCAACTCCCAGGACTACAATGTTCATTACCAGCACAGTAACAAAGTCAGTGCCGTAAAAGTCCTTATACCCGCGAAAGTTCAAAGCAATTGCCATCCCGCCCAAGAACAGGAGTGTTATTGTTGACAATCCAGAGCCTATGCCCCAGGGTAAAAGCCGAACAATTGAGCTTACCAGCATTGCCACGCCAAGTATATACGCTGAAAACACTAGAGGGGTGATAGCATTGTAAAAGTTGTGTTTTCCAATCAGGATTCCAAAAATGAGGTGCACGAGGAAGCCCAATATCACTGTCACAACAAAGACGACCAGCAAAGTTAGCAAAGCATAGCCCCACGCATCACCAGAAAAAGTCCTGTAAAAGAATGGTTTGCTGAGCCCAAAAAGCACCGAGGCCACCAACAGAACCATCATCACATTCCCAAGATTCCTCTCCTTCTTTGCCTTTGCCAATGTGCTCAAAGGCTTAACTAGGATATCTAACATTTTCAACACCTCTTTTTAAGGTTATTTCACGTTTAATGGGGGGGTTTTTATTTAAAACTTTCGAT
>CAIWSB010000110.1 GCA_903915225.1 uncultured Candidatus Woesearchaeota archaeon | reverse complement strand
CCAGCCTTTGGGCCATTGAAACCAGCCCTGCCTCGTTCCCTGATGGCAGCACGACATCAATTTTCATGGAGAAAATAATTACAGGTTAGTTTATAACTTTTTCCGAATTTTTGCCAAGAGTGCAAGACCAGAGATTATGAAGAGCAGCACAAATATGCCCAGTAGCGGCAGGAAAATATTATGTTTGGGTGCTTTCGCAGCTTCCTGCTGCTCCTTGGTTTGATTTGACCCGGCCCCAGCATTCGAATCAGAAATATTGGAAGAAACATTAGTTCTTTCTTCAGACTCAACCAGATAATTTAATTCTGAGCTAACACTCAACTGTTGCCCTACTGATGTGGTGTAAGTTACTTTAACATAAACAGGTAAAGTAGAGTCAGTACCTGAATAGAAAATGGGTATTGCCAAGTGGCTCTTTCGCTCAATTGTATCAACCCAACCCCTCATTGTTTTGTTGGCAACGGTATAATCCACTCCCACTTTGCTGATTGGGGAAGAAGATGGGTTCACAACTTGAAACTCCCCTTCGCCCGCTTTTATCTTTGGAGGTATTGAGCTTATCTGAACCTCATTTCCAATTACTTTGAACCCATAGGATTCTGAGAGCTTGTGCTCTATTTCACCGATTGAGTATGAGAGCTCATCTTGAATGCTGAAATTCCCCAGGAAGTTGAACCTCAGGAGGAATGTGAGGTTAAACTTGGACTCAGGTTGTCCAGTATAATGATAACTCCCCTGAATTAGGTCTACTCCTGGGGGTGTGGACAAAACCTCTATGCCCTCAGGGAAAGTGACCATGTTGTCTAATCGTTCAAACCCCAGTTTCCTGGGGGAGATGGTCACTGTGAAAAAACCTTCTGAAGAGAGATTAAAAGTGGAGTTGGCAAACCTGGACCTCTGTGACACAAGGTAATCATCCACAGTCAATCTTTCATCTGCGGTGAGTTTCTGTGTTCCAAAGCCATCAAAATAGAACATCTGGGCATCTATGTTCCCATAACCGGGATTTTCTCCCCTTATATCAACAACACACTCATTCTCCTGTAAGGGCTCAAGGCTCCCTCTCCAGCTAATGACATCGTCTGCATAAACGCACCCCTCCACATTTTCAATTGTAACAACACCAGGGTAGCGCACAAAAACCTCCACGTCCTTTGCTGGCTCTTCGCCATTGTTTTTGAATGATATGCGGGATACTGAAGACTCTCTTAGGTTAAGGCTATTTGGGAAACTCTGGGCCTCAAAAAATATGTCTGGCACAGTTCTTGAGATTTTCAGGTAGGCTTCGTAGATGAATACCCAACGCTCCCTATCAAATGTCTCACCCTCACTAATGTTCAAGATGCATGCCTCGAGGCGGCTGCCAGAGGTGCAGCTCTGGCTAGCAATTATCAAGGAAAGGTTATCAATAATCAAAAGCGCTTTATTGGCTTTCTCATTGACAATTAAAGTGAAGTTAGACCCATCGGTGGTCTGGTGGTTACCAGTGGCAGCCCAGCCATCGAAAACAGTAGTGAGCCCAGATGCAGTCACAATAGGCAGGAGAAAAAATAATAGAAATAATATTGGGCACTTGCCCATGTTAAAAAAAAAATTAAGGGCCCTATGAGGCCCTGGCCTTCACTGTGATGACAGATGGGTGGTCCAGCTTGGTGGTTAAGGTCTTGTAGGTTAATGTAATCTGGGTTGAAATCTTACCAGCTTTGAGGTCATTAGCGCACGTTAACGCAGCTATTGCCTGCTGGTCAGGTTGCAATGTGGCGGGGTGACCTGCTTTCACGTCCCTTACACTTCCACCATCAGGAGTAACGGTGAATGCGCTTGGTGTTGCACCACAATCTCCATCCGCAGTGGCAGCTGTTATGTTTATTGCAGTTCCTATGTTGTTCTTAATCGCGAACTTAATAACATCATCACTGGCTGTAACAGTCGCTTTCTCCAGGCAGTCTACTCCAGGGGTTCCTGCGCAAACCTCAGACATGAAGTTCACAGGGTTGAGTATCCCAAAGTAAGCCAGGGCACCTATTGCGGCAATGACAACCAGGATGGCCCAGCCATAGGTCATCAGGAATTCCATTGCAGCTTGTCCTTTTTTCATAATTTTTCACCTCTGTTTTCCGCTCCTACATGAGCACCAGGAATATACAAAAAACCATACAGATATATAAATTTTTCTATGCTCTCCGAGGAGGCCATTCCCGGTAATGAAGTTAGAAAATTATTTAAAGTGGGCCCCTATTTCAAAACAAGTATAATTTAGTATAGTATAATTAATTAATATAAAAGGTGGTTGAAATCGTAAGGGTTGCCATAAACGGGTTTGGAAGAATAGGCAGGAATGTTCTCAAGGCAGGCTTAAATGAGCGTGACATTGAGTTTGTAGCAATAAACGATTTGGGTGATATTGCCACTATGGCTCACCTGTTCAAGAGAGATTCTGTTTTTGGCGGTTTCGCAGGGCAGGTGACTGTGAAGGACAAGTCTTTGATAATTAACGACAAGACAATTCAGGTGTTTTCTGTAAAAGACCCAGAGACATTGCCCTGGGCTCAGCTAAAGATAGACATTGTTGTTGAGAGCACGGGAATATTTACGGATTATGACGGTGCCTACAAGCACATTAAGGCCGGTGCTAAGAAAGTGATAATCACTGCCCCTTCGAAGGGCGACAAGCCCATTGATTTCACCGTAGTGATGGGCGTAAACGACGACAAATATGACAAGACAAAGCACCATATTGTGTCAAACGCATCATGCACTACCAACTGCCTTGCTCCAATGGCGAAGGTAATCCATGACAACTTTGGCATCAAGCAGGGCATGATGACAACAATCCATGCCTACACAAATGACCAGATTGTGCTCGACGGGCCGCACAAGGATTTGAGGCGAGCAAGGTCTTGCGCGATAAACATCGTGCCAACAACAACAGGGGCTGCAAAGGCAACCGCCTTGGTTATACCTGAGCTCAAAGGTAAGCTAGATGGTGTGGCCATAAGAGTGCCTGTGCCTGACGGCTCTGTTGTGGACCTGGTGGCTGAGCTTGAGAAAACTCCCACTCTAGCTGAGATAAATGCAGCGATAAAGAAAGCAGCAGAGGGGGAAATGAAAGGTGTCCTTGAATATTCAGAAGAGCCTCTAGTGAGCACAGACATTATCGGCAATTCCAATTCATGCATATTTGACGCCAAGTCAACCATGATGGTCGGCAAGAACCTCTACAAGCTGGTTGCCTGGTATGACAACGAGTGGGGATACAGCTGCCGCGTCGTTGACCTCATCAAGATAATGCTCTGATGGCAGTTGAGGTTTTTGTCGAGAGGTGCCGCTCTTATAAAGAGGGCGAACTGGATAAGGCGATTTTCCCAATTTTACAGCGCCTGACACCAAAGCTCGGAACTCGGCCAAAAATCCTGCTCAAGCCAAACATTCTGAGGCCTGCGAAACCCAATGAGGCTATTACGACGCATCCTGAGTTTGTGAATAGTGTTGCTAAGTTTTATCGGCGTGCTTATCCCCGGGCGCAGATTTTTATCGGCGAATCATCGGGATGCCTTGGGCTCCCAAACACGAAAAGGGCTCTTGCAGGATATAGCAAGGCGATAAGGAATCACAGACTCAAGGTCGTGCCGTTTGAATCGCAGAAGATTGCGAAGGTGAAAAACCCTCATGGGAAAATCTGGAAAGAGGTGCCGTTGCCAAAGGTCTTGCTGGATGCGGACATTGTTGTCAACCTCCCAAAGCTTAAGACCCACACGCTAACTGTGTTCACCGGTGCTGTGAAAAATTTCTACGGCTGCGTGCCTGGTGCAATCAAGGGGAAGGGGCATGCTGATGCTATCTCTCCGGCAAAATTCTCCAGCCTAGTCCTTGATGTTTTCCAGGCAGTAAAATGCCAGGTGCATTTAATGGACGCTGTTGTGGGCATGGAGGGAAACGGTCCGTCAAATGGGCTCCCGAAACAGACAGGTTATATTCTTGGGAGCAAAAATGGAGTGGCATTAGATGCGGCTGCTCTTCGGCTTGCTGCGATTCCAGAAACAAATGTGCCAACCCAGGTTGAGGCCGCGAGTAGGAAGCTCTTGCCAGGATACAAGATAGTAGGTGAGCTAAAGCCAGTTCCATACAAATTCCCATCCTTAAAAAAATGGGCCCTGCTGGGATTCCTGCCAGAAACAATGCTAAAGTTCCTTGGAACCAAACTCTCGCCGTTCCCGGTTAACCATCCTTTCTTTGTGCACTCAAAATGCACGCGCTGCTATGCCTGCAAAAAGATATGCCCGGTCGGGGCAATTTATCTTAAGGGAAAATTTCCAGAGGTCAATCGCAAGCTGTGCATAAACTGCCTCTGCTGCGCAGAGCAGTGCCCTTATGGGGCTATTGAAACAAAAGGCTCGCTCTTACTTAGACTGTTAAAAATGAGGTGACTTAAATG
Organism: uncultured Candidatus Woesearchaeota archaeon; assembly: GCA_903915225.1. Lineage (GTDB taxonomy): Archaea > Nanobdellota > Nanobdellia > Woesearchaeales > B29-G15 > B29-G15. Next base: position 16,361 of record CAIWSB010000110.1, on the reverse strand, counting down.
GAACCAATGAGACTTAATGAGAATGCCATAAAAGGAAAGCGCGTTTTGGTCCGTGTGGATTTCAACGTGCCTCTAAAGAAAGGCAAGATTGAAAGCGTGGACAGGATTCAGGAGACCTTGCCAACAGTACAATGGCTCACAGACCGGGGCTGCAAGGTTATACTCGCGAGCCATCTCGGCCGCCCGAAAGATGCGCCAGACCCGGAGTTCAGAATGGACCCAGTGGCAATTGAGCTGTCAGAGCTGATTAAGAAACCAGTGAAAAAGCTTGATGACTGCATTGGCCCTGAAGTTGAGACTGTTGTGACTCAAATGAAGCCCGGTGACATTGTACTTTTGGAGAACACAAGATTCCATCCCGAAGAGAAGGCAAACGACCCAGTGTTTAGCAAAGCCATGGCAAGGCTTGCCGATGTGTTTGTCTTTGAGGCCTTTGGCACTGCCCACAGGGCAGATGCATCCACAAAAGGTGTGCAGGCATTCTTGCCAAGCTATCTGGGGCTCCTGGTTGAGCGTGAGCTCACTGCCATTGACAAAATTCTCAAAAGCAATGAGCACCCCTTGGTTGTAATCCTGGGTGGTGCAAAGCTCGCTGACAAGGTTGAGACAATTGAATATATGAACGGCGTTGCTGACAAGGTGTTGATTGGCGGGGCAATGGGATTCCCAATCCTGCGCGCGAGGGGCATCAAGATAGGCAAGTCATACTGTGAGGAAGAGAGCGTTAAGCTGGCCACTGGCATGAAGATAGATTTAACAAAGGTAATTCTGCCTGTCGATTACCTTGTGGCTGAGTCAAATGACGCCAAGTCGGGGCAGAATGTGCCATTTGACAAGATTCCGGAGGCGGCCATGGGCCTTGACATTGGTGAAAAAACCCTTGAGAGCTTCCTTGCTGTGCTAAAGACTGCAAAGCGTGTTATCTGGAACGGCCCCATGGGGCTTTTCGAGAACCCTGCATTTTCAAAGGGCACAAAGGAGATAGCAAAGGCAGTTTCTGCTGCAAAACTCTCCCTTATTGGGGGCGGCGATACTGTCTCAGCCATAAACCAGCTGGCACCTGGCGCAAAATTCACCCACATATCAACAGGTGGCGGGGCTCTCCTGACGATGCTCTCAGGGAAGCCTCTCGTGGCTTTGACAAAGTAACCACCGAAAAGTTTTTATATTGTTTTATCACTTCACATAGATTAATTTAGTTTATTTATGAAAGGGGGGGTTGAAAATAGACAATTTACAGAGGTCCTTCTCCAATGTGAAGAGGGACATTGACCAGCTCACCAAGGGGCTCAATGAGTCCTCGGGCACACTTCATGTTCTAAAAGGTAAACTTGAGGATGCGACAACTAAAGAGCAGTTTTATGACTTTATCCGTGAACTGAACGACGAGCTCAGAAAGCTTGAAAAAAGCGTCGCTACGCAAGACTCCCAGGACAGGCTGCGTGCGGAATTGCACACCCATCTTGGCTCGCTTAAGGAGCAGATTGCTGAAGCTGGTGGAAAGCTTGGTAGGCTCACTGTACTGGATGACAGGACAGCAGAGCTCCGCTCTCGAGTTAATGCACTCGAAGCCCAATCAAAGAGATTGGATGCGTTTGAAAAGAACTATGTTGACTGGCAGGGTTTCTACAAAAAGGTCCGTGATGTCGTTTCAGATGAGGGTTTTGCTGAGTTGGAGAGTATAAAGGACAAGATGGATGAGCGCTTCGGTGAGACAAAAAAAGAAATTGCAGACCTCCACAGGCGAGGCGCAACCAACGCAGATCTCAAGAATCAGCGTGATGTGACAAACAGAATCCTTCGGGAGCAATCAATTTTAATACGTGAACAGAGAAAGAGGATTGAGAGGTTGGAAAAACAAATGGGAAAGTCATCACCAAATGTAATTGAGGGCAAGCCTGGGCTAATTGAGCGCGGGCTCAACAAGATCACCGATAAAATCCATCTCTTCCCTTTCATTCTGCTCATTCTAATTGCCATAGCCCTGGTTGTGGGCGTAATATTTTTCAGGGATGATATCTTCTCACCGGTTTATTTCAAGGACCCCCAGAGTATTGAGTGCCAGAATAAATTTGAGTGCAAGTCAGATGGAAAGGGCTCAATCCTGGTGGACTGCAGGTTTGATGACGCACTGGGGGATTGCCATTGCTCTGCAAAACCGCTAAACGAATCGGGCTGCCCTATAAAACCCTGATATTTCTCCCAGAAAGCCCTGATAACCCATGACCTATTTCTTGCTTGATTTCACATGCATCAGACGCAGGTTTTAGGCCTGCAAGTTCAGCATTTAATGCTCGCACTTTTAACACCAATCCTTCATCCTCATGTTCTATTCGCTTCAGTGCCAAGGCCTCATTGCTTGATTCAATCTCAGTCCTTAGCCTATTAACATCAGCCTCTGCCTTTCCCAAAGCCTCCACCATAATTACAATTGAATTCTGGTTGATTGGCTCAAGCCTGGCTTGAAGCTTGCTACGCTCCTGCTCTTTCTCACCAATATCCCCAGTCATAAGAAACCCCTGAAGCTCCTTCAGGAGTTTTGCCACGCCCTCAGGGTTTGAGCGGGTGGCTTCAATAGGGGATTCAACCAATGCATGGGAGAGCTTATCCCCTTTCAGATTGTAATATTTCCTGAACAGCTTTGAGAATTGGGCAAGCATTTGGTGGAGGTCATGCTCTGCCTCGCCCTTGTATTGCTCCGCTTTTCTTACTCTGGCCTTTAGCTTTTCCAACTTCCCAGATAAAACTATCTTCTCTGAGGCTATCGCATCTTTCCGAGCCTCAATCTCTTTCAGTTCATTGCTCAGCTGCTTTTTCCTGATCTCAATCTCCCTTCCAGTTGACTTTGCCCTGTCCAGGTTTTCAAATGACTTTTCAACTGTTTCAATGTTAGCAATCTCTCCAGCTGCATTCCTGACCTGAATGAAAACCTGCTCCAACCTCTTAAGGGAGCGGGCAACCTTGGCAGCCTCGGTCTCAAGGAAAAATGTGAGTACCTGGTAGGGCTTGAGTGATGATTTTAAAAATCGGTTCAACTGCTCCTCAAAAGTTGGTGCTGCCTCAAATATGTCCGGCTTCAGCGAACTCAGCAGCAGTCCAACCTGATTCGCATATGCGCTCCTGTTTCCTTCCATAATTGCGATTTCTCTCTGAGAAATATTCTTGTTCAACAGCTGGGCTTTCTTGAGTTCCTCAATTGCAGCCCTAATCCCGGCCAGGGCTTGCTTGTAATCTGCCATCAGGCGTGCCTTTTCCTCTTCAACCCCCTCAAGCCTCTGCCGCTTGAGCTTGTTGAACAGTTCACGGGCAGAATCCAGGCTGATTTGCTCCTCTTTCTCTCCAAAAATCCGGCTTAGAAAGCTCATCTTAGCCTCACTGTCTTGTGCCTGCTGGTTAAACCAGAGTCAATCACTGCTTGAATGTGATTCTCTTTGAATAGCTTAAGCAATGCCTTGTTCGCTTTGTTTTCAATCGGCGGCGCATTTACCTCCACAACCAATTCATCCTCTTCATTAAACCCAACAAATCTTGAGTTCTGTTTGCCGGGTTTGAGGAATACACGCACCTTATCACGGTTTGCCAGCAAGGCTTTCAAATCATCCATCCGTTGGATAATGTGGTTGCACTTAAAAAAGGTTTTCCCGGAATTTAATATTTTGAGAGTAATGGCAGCAGCAACTGTGGCTTGGCTCAACATCAAAAAATTATATATACTAGAACCCACATTTCCCGAGGTAATGGACAGCTCAACCCTGGTTGAGGTAAAGGGGGTTTTCCTCAGATACGGCAGCAACAGGGTACTGCAAGGGCTGGACATGGACATAAACCGCGGTGAAATCTTCGGAATAACGGGCGTTAGCGGCTCTGGGAAGAGCACCCTGCTAAATCTTCTTTCGGGATTATTGATGCCAGACGCAGGCACAATATGCTATTCCCAAATCCTCCTGGGTGAGAAAAACATCAAGCCTCTGGACTTAAAGCACAACAAGCGCCTCATTAGAAATTTTATTGGCTTCTCAACCCAGGACCCTTCTTTTTATGAAGAGCTCACAATTGCTGAGAACTTGGATTTCTTCGGCACAATGTATAGCGTCCCAAGGGAGATTAGGAAGCGGAACATTGACTCCCTAATAGAGGTTATGGGTCTCAAGGATGCCCGTAACAGGACTGCAAAAAGCCTTTCAGGGGGAATGCGCAAGAGGCTGGACATTGCAATTGCAATGATACACAATCCCAAGATACTGTTCCTAGATGAGCCAACATCAGACCTAGACCCTATTTTGAGGAATAAGATGTGGGCGCTGCTTAAGCTAGTCAACCAGAAGGGCATGACTGTTGTGGTTTCATCACATTTCCTAAACGAGATTGAGGAGCTCTGCTCAACCATCGGGATACTCCACAAGGGCAAGATAATCCGGCTCATCCAGAAAAAGGTGGGGAGCTTTGTTGACGAGTGGGTTGAGGTTGTGGCAGAACCCAAAAACTACGAGGCATTGGTAGGGGAGCTCCTGAAGAAGGGCTCGCTCAAGCCTGAAGAGATCAACCTTGACAGGGGGAGATTGTTGATTAAAGGGACTGAGAAAGGGCTTAAGGAGATACTTGTGCCCCCGGCCAAGGCCCTGGGCTTAACCTCACTTCGGGTCAAGACTACGTCACAAACACTGGACGAGATTTTCAAGAAGACAGTAGAATGAAAATATTCAAGTGCATTTCCAAGAACCTGAAGGTTTTGGTAAGGTCCAAGCTGGCCTCATTTGTGATAGTATTGGCACCGATGCTCCTCTTCCTGCTCCTGCAGATTGCGCTAAATGTCCCGGAGCAATTCACGCTGGATATTGGAGTGTATTCAGAAAAGTTCAGCCCCATATCAGATGCAATAGTCCTGGAGCTGAGGGATAACAACATCCGGGTGGCCTTCACAATCTCCAGGGAAGAATGCATTGCCAGTGTCCAGGGTGGAACGTACAGCACATGCATTGTTTTCCCAAGCAACATGAGCCTTGGGATGAAGGAAGACACAGTCACGATTTTCGTGGACACCTCAAAGAACAATATTGTATGGGCGATTAAGGACATCCTGAGAAACAAGATAGAGAAGGAGACAATAAGCCTGAGCAGCAATATGACTATCGAGGTAATCAACCATGTGAACCTTGTGCAAGAAGGCACCGTTGCCAGGCAAAAGGATGTAAGCCGGGCATTGGCTCTTACTAAGAATGCATCCAAGGCCAACGCTGTATCATTAGCTAATGCGAATGTCATGAATTTCAGCATTAACAGGAGAAATTTCAACGTGACTGCAATTAAGGATGGGATACAGCTTGCCAAGACTTTCGCCAACAATGCAATGGTTAAGGCAAAATCCCTGGCGAGCTCAATCTCTTCTGATTTTGATAAGATGGAAGATAGTGCAACCCTTTACATAACAAACCACACTGCCAGACTCAAATACTTGGATATAATTAATGACACAAAAACCTACCTGAAATCCACCTCGCAGGCCCTAAGCTATAATGCAAATTCAAGTAACATCAATCTGGGTGATGTAAGAGAGCATGTGGCAAACCTAGTGGTGGGTTACAGCGCACTCACTGAAAGCATCAAGAAGAACACTGGGCTTAAGTCAGACTCTGTGACCAAGCTACAGACCATGGCAAAGGAGATTGAAGCTACCTTAAGCGAGCTTAATAAAATCAATGCGACGCTTGCGGAATTCCACAGGAGCTTCGATCAGATAAAGATTCTTGAGCCACAGGAAATTGTGGAGCCTTTCGAGCTAAAAGTGGAGTCCATAACCCCAACAAAATCCCAGATGAGCCTTATCTTCCCTCAGTTCCTGGCAATAATCATTCTTTTTGTCAGCTTAATAATCCCTACCATGATGAGCGTAAGTGACAAGCGTTCGCACTCGGGCACCAGGGAACGTTTAACACCTGTGTATCGAGTTGTGTATATCATGGGGATTTACCTCACAAACCTGCTGCTTATGTTCATCGAGGTGATACTGACTGTCGTGCTGACACGGTTTGTGCTGGACATCAATGTCCTGCCTAATCTCCCTTCCATTACGCTCAGCGTTCTGCTCTCGGGCTCTGCATTCATTATGATTGGGATTTTCCTGGGCCAGTTGTTCAATGAAGAGCATAACGCGCTCATTGCTGCGGTATCCATTGCCTGCCTTCTACTTTTTATGTCTGGTGTAATAATTCCCATTGAGGCAATGCCACCTCAGTTCTACCATGCCAACCTCTACAACCCGTTTGTGGTCACAATATCTCTCTTGAGGCAGGAGATATTCTACTCAATGCCCATCGTGCAGTTGCTACCCCAGATGATATTCCTGCTGCTGTTTGCAATGGCATTTTATTTCTTCACGTTCCTTTATCTGGATATCTTCAAGAGAAAGAAGATATAGAATTATTCTCTATTTGACAGCTCGACCAGCTCTGCATAAAGTTTATCCATATAGGGTTGAAAGTCAATCCTTTCTGCAGACACAGGTATGTTAAATGGAGTACCTATGTTGACGAAAATAAGGTTCTGCCTTCCTTCCTTCGTGTATCTTACCCCAATTGGCACAATTGGCACCAGAACCCCTTTTTTCTTCTGGACATAATCTATGAAATGGAAAAGCCCCGCCTTGACCTCAATCACATCATCCTGCTCAGTTTTCCTGGTCCAATGGGAATCAATATTTGGCCAGCCTTCGGGAAAAATCATCACAGCCTGGCCGAGCATCAGGAGCCGAACTATTGACTTATAGGCAGCTATTAAGCCTGTGCTGGGTTTTTGGAATATTGAGTCCGGTCGGTTTATGGGCACAGCCCCCATCTTTTCATAGACAAGCCGTACCACTCTCATTTGGACACCCTCTTTCAGGAAATCTGTGGCCCCAAGGAAGAATATCCTCCTGTGGATTATTGAAAGCATCAAAGACAAATCAAAATCCCCGTGAAAATGCCTTGATGCAAGAATAACCGGACCGGATGGAGGGACGTGCTCTTGCCCTGTAACAATAACCTTGTACTTCCTATACAAATTTAACTTAGCTATTCCCCTTACCAGATTTATGAACCATTGCCGGTGCTCAAGCTTCTGGACCATATCCACCTGCTCCCCGACCTTCTTTGCCAGGCCTGACTCGGCATTAATCAGGCTACCCAATTCCCTCATCAATTCCTGCTCTCTGTTCCAGGATTCGTGACATCTTGCTTGATTGACTCGGAGGGTTTCTTTCTCAACAGATAGAGTTGTCGCCAGGGCTTGAAGCTTCTCAATAATTTGACTAAGGTCATTACCTAATGAATCCATGAGAACTTTCTCTTGAGAGAGGTTGATATCCTCGAGTTTCGACATCAAGTCAGATTGAGTTTGATTTGAGAATCGGGCTGCAAGGTTTTGGAGTATGCCCCGCTGGAAGGCTGTGTTGTTTGCCAGGCCCCGTAGTACCTTGAGCTGCTCACTAATAAGCCTCTCAAACTCGTTCACATCTGCCCGGCTCTTGGCCTCAAAGAGGCGAAAGAGCTCATCAAATATTACCTTTTGGCTCAATGCAGTGGCCATGGAGTTTCAGAATCCTCTCTGGATAAATATTTTGTGTTGTATTCCCAGCATAAAGTTTAAATACCCTCACTTTGTTACAATTAACATGGTAAAAAAGGGTGACTTTGCTTTTGGTTACTCTATAATCGTTCTTTTGATAATTATTTTCCTGCTGCTGAAGGAATACCCCTTTGATAGGATAGTTTTTATTGCGGAGCTGGCCTTCGGCCTGCTGCTGGCATTCCTTCTGGCGAGCTGGCTTGTCATGCCCCGCACGGAGCAGCCCACTTCTGATTACTCCCGGGAAGTCAAGGCAATTGAGAAGCTAATCCAGGTGGCAGAGGCTAACCTCGACTATGACATCCGGAAGAGCATTGAGGCCTACAACCGGGTAAAGGTCTACTATTCTACCCTTAAGGCAGAGGAAAAGAGCCAGGTTGTGGACGACGCCCTGAAGATTTACACCCAGCTGGTTGAGAAGGTGAGGGAGAGTAAGAAATAGTTGCAAAAGAATTATAAATCCCTTCTGAGTAAACCTTCTCCATGAAGCCAAGTGTTGATGAGCTTGCTGTGTTCTGCAAGAAGAAGGGCATTGTTTTCCCAACTGCTGAGATATACGGTGGGCTGCAAGGATTCTATGATTACGGCCCTGTGGGTGTTGAGCTGAAAAACAACCTTAAAAGGCTCTTCTGGCAGGATTTTGTGACGCAGAATGAATTCATTGTTGGCATTGACGGCAGCCTCATAACCCATCCAAAGGTATGGGTGGCCTCTGAACACGTGAACAAGTTCCACGACCTGATGGCCCGGTGCAGCAAGTGCTCAACGCCGTCACGCGCAGACACTCTTGTGGAGGATGTCACTGGGTTGAATGTTGAGGGCAAATCTGTTAATGAGATAATCCAGGCAATGGTTGATGCAAAGGTCAAGTGCCCAAAATGCGGCACCTTGCTCACAGATGCCAGTGAGTTCCGCCTGATGTTTGAGACAAACATAGGCCCTGAAAAAACAGACAAGAGTATTGGCTACCTAAGGCCGGAGACAGCACAGCTCATTTTCGCAGACTTCAAGACAGTCTTTCAGACGTCCCGTGTAAAATTCCCGTTCGGCATTGCCCAGATTGGAAAGGCATTCCGCAACGAGATTTCTCCCAGAAACTTCCTTTTCAGGCTCCGCGAGTTTGAGCAGTTTGAGATTGAGTTTTTTGCAAACCCGAAAAAGCTCAATGACTGCCCGCTTTATAATGGAATAAAATCACAGTCAGTCAATCTCGCTGCTGACAACAAGGAGGGCTTCACAAAGGCAAAGGTTGACGAGCTCCTCAAGAAGGGAATTTTCGCATCTCAATGGCACGCCTACTGGGTCACTGCATATTTCAATTGGTTCATTAAGTACGGTGTAGATGAGAATGATTTACGGCTGCAGCCGCATAACAAGGAGCAGCTGGCCCATTATGCCAAGGCGTGTGTTGACATTGAGTACAAGTTCCCCTTTGGCTGGAAAGAGCTGCATGGTGATGCAGACCGCGGCCAGTTTGACCTCACGCAGCACCAGAAAGTCAGCGGGGAGAAGATGGAGATTTTTGACGAAGCCTCTGGTGAGAAGTTCGTGCCTTATGTTGCAGCTGAGCCATCGCAAGGCATTGAGCGCGCAATGCTGGTTTTCCTTTTCAATGCATACAACGATGACAAGGAGCGTGGCAATATTGTGCTGAAGTTGCATCCTGCTCTTGCACCGATAAAGGTGGCTGTTTTCCCATTAGTTAAGAAAAACGGGCTTGATGAGAAGGCCAGCAAGGTTAATGAGATTCTAAAGGTCTGCTTCAACTCATTCTACGATGAGAGCGGCTCAATTGGCAGGCGTTATGCGCGCCAGGATGAGCTTGGGACTCCGTTCTGCGTGACAATTGATTATGACACAATGAATGACGACACAGTCACAGTGAGGGACAGGAACACGACAAACCAGGTGCGTGTGCCGACTAAAGAGCTAGCAGGGCGCATTGCAGAGTATATCTCTAAAGGTTTCAAATGAATAAGTACGACGTTCTATCATTGCTGTTATTAATTGCAGGATTTGTAATGGCGGGTTTTGCCTACGGAGTTTTGCCAGAACGAGTTGCAACCCACTGGGATGCGTATGGAGTTGCAAATGGATTTTCCGATAGGTTCTTGGGGACTTTTCTTATACCAATTTTTACAGTACTGATTTGGGCACTGCTGAGGTTTGTCCCTTATCTTGACCCGCTAAGGAAAAATATTGATAAGTTCAGGGACACATATTCCAGGTTCATTTTTATCATGCTTGGTTTCTTTCTTTACATTGAAGCAATCTCTATTGCATTCAACCTGGGGATTATGTTTGATTTCTCCAAGGCAATGATTCCGCCAATGGCCGTGCTGTTTTATTTTGCAGGAATATTAATGAGCCACTCAAAGCGGAATTTCTTCATCGGAATCCGCACACCGTGGACACTAAGCTCTGATAAGGTTTGGGATGCGACACACCATCTAGGGGGGAAGCTCTTCAGGATTAGCGGAGTTATTATCATGCTCACAGTGCTGCTGCCAAGCCCATGGGCAATCTTCCTTTTGCTGGCCGCAGTTATAGCCAGTGGAACTGTGTCAGCGGTTTATTCGTATATTGTGTTTTCTAAGCAGAATAAAAGATAGCTCCATCTTTACTCGAAGAAATTCTTAAGTATTTACGAATATGGCGGCCGTCGTCGCTTCGCTCCTCCCCGGGCACCCCGTATGGGGCGTCCCCCACCCGGGCGGCGCCAACGTTGCTCCAAAAAGCGACAAAATATTTTCAGTGCTTCGCCAAGAACTCATCAAGGACTTCCTTTAGCTTTAGCGAATCAGAGCGTTCTTGAAGTTCGTAGCCAACAACAACCAGGGGTTTGTTAATCGTGATTAGGCCTTTGATGTTGATTGGCGTGCCTGATACGACCACATCGCTTGGCACTGCATTGATGCTGGCCTGCAGGTCTGCAATCTGCTGGTCATTGTAGCCCATTGCAGGCATTAGCGTGCCGATTCCAGGGTACTTGTCAAAGGTTTTCTTGATTTCCCCGACAGCATAGTTTCTTGGGTCAACAAGCACTCCGCCATGCCTCTTGGCAAAAACAGACGCAGCACCGGTCTTAACGCCGCCGTGTGTTGTTGTTGGGCCATCCTCAATTGCCAGAACCTGTTTGCCCTGCAAATCCACATTATCCTTTGTAGTGAGGAGAGAGTCTGCATAAATTACCTTAGCGTTAGGGTTGTTTGCACTGATGTTCTTCTTGAGCAATTGGATTTCCTCATCTGTTGCAGAGTCCATCTTGTTCACAACAAGAACGCTAGCCCTGCGGAAGTTGATTGAGCCAGGGAAATAGCCCAGCTCGTCACCTGCACGCAGCGGATCAAGCACGCAAATCTCAAGATCCGGCTTGATGAAAGGGAAATCGTTATTGCCGCCATCCCAAAGTACAATATCGGCTTCGCGCTCAGCCCTCTTTAGGATTGCCTCGTAATCATCACCTGCGTAAACCACAAATTTCCTTGAAGTGTACGGTTCGTACTCCTCGCGCTCCTCAATTGTGCACGTGTGCTTTTCCATATCCTTGTATGAGGCAAACCTCTGGACTTTCTGTTTCTCTAAGTCTCCATATGGCATTGGATGTCTTATTGCCACCACTTTTTTGCCCTGCGCTTTCAGTATCTCAAGTATCTTTCTCGTGGTCTGGCTTTTGCCGCAGCCAGTCCTGGCTGCGCAAATTGAAATCACGGGCTTGTTGGATTTTATCATTGTGGCATCTGGACCGTATAGCACGAAATTAGCCCCAGCTGCCATCATCTCGCTTGACTTGTTCATGACATAATTGTAGCTCACATCGCTGTAGGCAAACACCACCTGCCTCACATTGTGCTTCTTTATGAGCTCAATGGCCATATTCTCAGGGTAGATTGGGATGCCCTCTGGATACAACCTGCCTGCCAGCTTTGCAGGGTATTTCTTATCCTCAATATACGGAATCTGGGTGGCAGTGAATGCAACCACATTGAAGCGTTTATTCTTCCTGAAAACAGTGTTGAACACATGAAAATCGCGGCCTGCTGCACCAAGAATTAATACATTTTCCCTTTCCATTTTTTTACCCCCTTTATTGCTCTGCCTTCCTCATGAACGGGAATAGTATTACATCCCGTATCGTGTGCTGGGAAGTGAGAAACATGATCATCCTGTCAAACCCGAGCCCGAGCCCGCCTGTGGGAGGCATCCCATATTCAAGGCTCTCAATGAAATCCTCATCTAGCGGATGGGCCTCTTCGTCGCCGGCCTCCATGCGGGCCTTCTGCTCCTCAAACAATGCGCGCTGTCTGATTGGGTCATTGAGCTCTGAATAGGCATTGCCTAGCTCATAGCCATATGCAAATGGCTCAAAGCGCTCAATCAGGTCAGGGTCCTTGCGATGTATTTTGCAGAGTGGACTCCCCTCCTTTGGATGGTCGATAATGAATGTTGGCTGCATAATCTTGCCAGAGACATGCTCGTCAAAAATGGCAAGCACGAGACGGCCGCGGTCAAGGTTCTCGGCATTCTCTACTCTCAAACCCTTTGCAGCAATCTCCTTCAAGATTTCCTCCTTTGTGAGCTTGGCCACGCTAATCCCTGTGTATTTCTTTATTGCATCATACATTGTGAGGCGCTTCCAGGGTGCTTTGAAGTCCAATGTCTCCTCCTCGAACTTAACCTTGGTTGTGCCAAGCAGTTTCTTGAAAATATACTGATATAGGTTCTCGGTGAGCTTCATCATATCGTTATAATCTTGATATGCTGCATAGCTCTCCATCATTGTGAATTCAGGGTTGTGGCTCCTGTCAACACCCTCATTCCTGAAGTTCTTGCAGATTGTGTAAACTCTATCATATCCTCCTACAATTAATCTCTTAAGATAAAGTTCCGGAGAAATGCTAAGGTAAAGCTTAATGTCCAAAGCATTTAGATGGGTTATGAACGGGCGTGCATTGGCTCCACCATAGACCGGTTGCAGCAACGGCGTCTCAACCTCAAGGTAGCCCTCCTTTTCCATGTACTCACGCATTAGCGTCAAAGCACGGCTGCGGAGGATAAAGCGCTGCTTAACTTCTGGGTTCATTATCAAATCCAGGTAGCGCTGTCTGTAGCGCAGCTCCGTGTCCTTCAGCCCGTACCAGTTGCTGGGCAACGGTCGTAATGATTTTGCCAGCACTGTGTATTTCTTAACATGGATTGTCAGCTCGCCTGTGTTTGTCTTGAAAAGAACCCCTGTTGCGCCTATGAAATCCCCCATATCGAGCTTCCTCAGAAGCTTGTACTTTTGTTTGCCCAATGTATCCTGCTGGAGATAAAGCTGGAGCTTTCCGGTATGGTCCTCGACATCCATAAAGCTGGCCTTTCCCATACCCCTAACGGAGCGTATCCTTCCGGCAATTATTGCCTTGTCTTCAGAATGCGTTCCTGCTTTGAGCTTTTTGTGTGCTGCCTGCAGCTCGCCGCAGGTGTTTACCCTTTTGAAAATGTGAGGGAATGGCTCAACTCCCTCTGTGCGGAGTGCATTGAGCTTCTCCTTGCGCTCTTCAATAATCCTTGCCAGGGGTTTCTCAGGTTCCATGCGGCAATCAAACTAGGGGTGCTTAAATAATTTTTTGGTCACGTCGTCATCGTTAATTGCGAGCAGCAACAATGGCGCTGGCCGGCCGGGGGATAAGGAACTCCTCAGAGTTCCGAGCCCCCTGCGGGGTGGCCGGCGAGCTCGGTGGAACACCGAGCGACAGCTGCCAAAGTTGTTGCTGCAAATCAATTAAACAGAAGTAAGTCTAAACCACCGGTACCTGGCCGCCGTAGAGCGCCCTGAACTTGCCGCCCTTGAATTCCAGGGTGAAAACATCCAAGTTGGCATTTGTGGAACGCAATTTAACCATTGAAATTTCCCTGCTCACCTTTCTGTGCCTGTCTGTTGTGGTGAGTTTGAGCAGCCCATCTGCAAGATAAGGCTCTTCTTCAAATGTGCTGAGCTTGGACTCATCATGGGGAATCTCAGATATGAGGAAGCTCGTTACCTGCAAATCCCTCAGGAACTCAAAGAAGTAAAACAGCGTCACTCGCGGGTTCTCCAGCTGAGAGAGCACATGGAGTGCGCTCATTGAATCGATTACAACAATATCCAGCCCCACAAGCTCCTTCAGCTCCTTAATCAGCGCCTTGGTTATGTGGAACCAGTTCTCATTTGGGGCAAGCTCCTTGCCAGCTAGCTCACGCCTCACGAGCCCCAAGTCTGAGATTATCAGCCCCCCTTTGGCAGGGTTCTTCAAAAGCCTGTCCTTGTTCTTCCTTAGCTCAGAAAAGTCGTACCCTATCTTTACAACGTCAATTGCCTTTAGGTCGAAGTTGAGGCTCAGCATCTGCCCCATAAGCGATTCAAATGTCTCCTCCAGGGAGATATAAAGCCCGATTTTCTTGTTTAGCCGGACTTCATTGAAAAGTATATTAAAGCAGAGAGAAGATTTCATAGTACCGGTTGTGCCTGCAACCAGGGTAACCGTGTTAAGGGGTATGCCACCTCCCAGTTCTTCGTCAAAGCCCTCAATGTGGAGCTTCATGCGTTCCTTTGGGCCTTCTATGTCCACTGTTCATTCACCTTTTTTAACTTTTCATGCCCCAGTTATATTTAAATGTTATGTTGAAGTGGGTTCACTCTCCCAAGAGTAGCTTCATGCAAAGGAAAAAGGCAATTCCAAACACGAAAATAAGCATGGATACCATGCTCTTCTTCCTGTTTGGCTCTTTGTGGAGCTCGGGCATCAAATCCGAGGCTGCGATGTAGATGAAGCCCCCGGCAGCGATTGGAAGGAGGTAGATCGAATGGGTTGTGAATCTGGAGAATACAAAACCAAGAATCCCGCCAAGGATGCTTGTGGCCTGCGAGATCCCGTTGTAAATGAGCGCCTTACGTGTTTTCATTCCCCCATGCAGCAGCACCCCAAAGTCACCCATCTCCTGCGGAATTTCGTGTGCAAAAATGAGCATGGATGTAATTATTCCAAATGGGACGCTCACTATGAAAGAGGCTGCAATCACAAGCCCGTCAATGAAGTTGTGGAGCCCATCACCAAAAAGTATGAGCTTTGTGTACGGATGCACGTCGCACTTGCCCTCATGGCAGTGGTGCCAGTATAGGAACCGTTCGGCAACGTAGAAGAAAACCAGACCTAAGATAACAAGTGAGAACGTGACCATAGCAGAGAGTTGCGCCAGGCTCTCCCCCATCAGGTGGTAGAAAGCACCGCTCAGCATTGCCCCTGCTGAGAAAGCCACCAGAAAATAAACGATGTTCTTTAACCTTTTTTGTCCCAGGGCCAGAAAAAACACGCCAACAAATGCTATTATTGTGTCAATAAGGGTTGCCCCAAGAATCCATAGCAGAGTAAGCATGTTTAGGGCTATTTTTCAGCCATTTAAATTCTTTTCCAATGGGTGTAGAAAGTCGTTCAAAAATCATTTGCCTTGAAAAAGAATCTTTTGGCTATTTCAACAGTCAGCAGATAAGTCAGCACAATCCCCACCAGCACGAGCATTATGTGCAAAGGCATTGGCTCGAACTTGAAAATTTTTCCCAGGGCAGTATATGGGATTATCCAACCCAAGGCAAGGCATGCAATACTGCTTATAATAAGAGGATAGCTGGCTCTGCTTCTTACTAAAGGCAGCTCTTTAGTGCGAATTACATGTATCACCAGTGTTTGTGTTGCCAATGATTCCATAAACCATCCTGTTTGGAATACCGGAGCCGAGGCTTTTACGACTACAAACAGGAAAAAGAAGGTAATGAAGTCAAATATAGAGCTTATCGGGCCAAAGGTATACATGAATTTTTTTACAAAATCCAGGTTCCACCTTTTTGGGGTTTTCACCCAGGAATCATCGACCTTATCTGTGGGGATCGTTACCTGAGAGAAATCATATATTAGGTTGTTGAAAAGAATCTGAATTGGCAGCATCGGAAGGAAAGGTAAAAAGAGGACAGCACCGGCTGCGCTGAACATGTTCCCAAAATTGGAGCTCAGGGCCATCATCACATATTTCATGGTGTTTGCGAATGTTTTCCTTCCCTCAATTATTCCATCTTTTAATACCCCTAGGCTCTTTTTTGTCAGCACAATGTCTGCAGATTCTTTTGCCACATCAACTGCCGAATCCACAGATATCCCGACATCAGAGGTCTTAAGAGAGGGCGCATCATTGATTCCATCACCCATATAGCCCACAACATTATTGCTGGCCCGTAAGGCGGTTATTATCCTGTTTTTCTCATCAGGCGAGCATCTTGCAAAGATTGTGGTTTTCTGGACAGCAATCCGCAGGGCATCATCTGTCAGCTTATCCATGTCAGAACCAAACAACACCCCTTTCACGGTGAGCCCAACCTCGCTACAGATCTTCTTTGTCACCAGCTCATTATCGCCGGTGATTACCTTGACTTCAACACCCATTTCCTCCAGAGCGGATATGGCCTCCCTCACATCTTTTTTCGGAGGGTCGAGGAATGACACAAACCCCTCCAAAACCATTCCAACCTCATCGCCCTTTGTGTAGGTCTCCTGAGTTTGAACCTCTTTTGAGGCAACTGCCAAAACCCTAAACCCCTCCTTGCTCAAATCAAAGTAAAAGGCTTCAGCGGATTTGAGTATAGCCTCGCTTATGATTTGTGGCTTCCCCGCATCTCTAAAATGGGTGCATCCCTTGAAAACCTCTTCTGGCGCACCTTTAGTCACAAGCGTGTTTTTACCCTGGCT
>CAIWSB010000109.1 GCA_903915225.1 uncultured Candidatus Woesearchaeota archaeon | reverse complement strand
GTATGTCAGCGCGTCCCCATCTACATCTGTGCCATGGATTGGGAATGTAAGTGTTGAACCCATGCAAATTGTCTTGTCACCAATCGGGTCAAGCACTGGCGCATGGTTGCAGATGCAATCAGTTACTGTGATTGGAACTGTCTCGGAATCTGTGTATTGGCCATCGCTGACTGTAAAGGTGACCTGGTAGTTGCCGTTCTGGCCATCAACTGGGGTCCAGCTGAAGCACTTGGTGTTGGAATTAAACACAGCACCTGAAGGCAAGCCGCTGGCAGAGTATGTCAGAGCATCTCCATTTGGATCTGTAGCTGTAATGCAGAATGGTAATTGCTGGCCTTCGCAAACTGTCTTTGAACCTATTTCAG
Source organism: uncultured Candidatus Woesearchaeota archaeon (assembly GCA_903915225.1). Lineage (GTDB taxonomy): Archaea > Nanobdellota > Nanobdellia > Woesearchaeales > B29-G15 > B29-G15. Next base: position 27,173 of record CAIWSB010000109.1, on the reverse strand, counting down.
TTAAGACAGGAGGCAGGTTGCAGTTATTGACAGTGATTGTAATTGTCTCACAATCGCTCAATCTACCATCGCTCACGCAGAATGTAGGGTGGCACGTGCCGCCCTGGCATGACTGAGGAGTCCAGGTGAAAACCTGTGTACCTGGGTTGAACACTGAGCCCGATGGGATATTACTCGCTGAATAAATCAACGCATCCCCATCTGGATCTGTGCCATGGGTTGTGAATGTTAATGTTGAGCCAATGCAAACTGTCCTGTCACCGATTGGGTCAAGCACTGGTGGGTGATTGCAGATGCAATCATTCACAGTTATTGAGACTGTCTCTGAATCTGTGTATTGGCCATCGCTGACTGTAAATGTTGGAGCATAATTTCCGTTCTGGCCGTCAACTGGAGTCCAGCTGAAGCACTTGGTGTTGGAATTGAACACTGCGCCTGAAGGCAAGTTGCTGACAGAGTATGTCAAAACATCTCCATTCGGGTCTGTGGCTGTAATGCAGAATGGCAATTGCTGGCCTTCGCAAACTGTCTTTGAACCTATTTCAGTCAAGACCGGAGGCAGGTTGCAGTTGTTTACAGTGATTGAAATTGTCTCACAATCGGAAAGCCTCCCATCACTCACGCAGAATGTCGGATGGCATGTGCCGCCCTGGCATGATTGCGGAGTCCAAGTGAAATATCTGGTTGATGGGTTGAAAACTGCACCAGAAGGCAGATTACTTGCTGAATATGTAAGCGCGTCCCCATCTGGGTCTGTGCCGTGGATCGGGAACGTGAGTGTTGAGCCAATGCATATTGTCTTGTCACCGATTGGGTCAAGCACAGGCGCATGGTTGCAGATGCAATCACTCACAGTGATTGGGACTGTCTCGGAATCTGAATACTGCCCGTCGCTAACGCTGAACGTGACTTGGTAATTGCCGTTCTGGCCGTCAACTGGAGTCCAGCTGAAGCATTTGGTGTTTGAATTGAACACAGCGCCTGAAGGCAAACCCACTGCTGAGTATGTTAACGCATTCCCATCTTGGTCGGATGCGGAAATGCAGAACTGCAGCTGTGCGCCCTCGCAAATGGTCTTTGCACCAATTTCGGTTAGCACAGGTGGGTGGTTTTGGATACAATCATCAACATGTATCTGCACAAGCTCAGATTTTTGGCACTGATGACTATCTGACACGCTGAAAGTCACAAAGTAGTTGCCATTCTGGCCGTCAACTGGGGTCCAGCTGAATGCCCTTGTGCCTGAATTGAAATTCGCGCCTGAAGGCAGGCCGCTGGCTGAATATGTCAGAACGTCGCCTGCATCTGGGTCACTAGCTGATACCTGGAAATAGAGCTGCGCACCCTCGCAAACTGTCTTTGGCCCAATTGAAGTGAGGCTTGGGCAGATGTTCGGCTTTATGCAGTCATCAACATGAATCTTGATTTGGGATGTTGGCGGATTTGCGCACTTTCCATCCGTGGCCTTGAATGTGACATAATAATCCCCGTTCTGGCCGTCGTTTGGCTTCCAGTAGAAATTCCCTGAGCTGAAGCTTGCGCCAGATGGCAAACCTGTTGCAGTGATTGTTACAGGGTCGCTGTCTGGGTCATATGCAGCAACACTGAAGCTGAGGACAGCGCCTTCGCAGATGTTCCTGTCGCCGATTGCATAGAAAACCGGGCACTTGTTCTCAGGTGGCGAGCAGTCTTTGATGTAAATTGTTGTTGGGGCGTAATCCCTATTGCAGTGGTCATCCTCAACAATGAAAGTCATCTGCTCGGGCTTGTTGATGTCATCCCGGGTGGTTTGCCATGTAAGTGTGTGAGTAGCAGCATTCCATACCCCTCCCGGGGGCAGTCTTGAAACTGAATACCTGAGTGTGTCCCCACCCAGATATGTGGCGTGGGAAGTTATTGTGACTAAATCTCCGGCGCACACTGTCTTGTCTGGAATTGGGTCGAGCTTGGGCTTGAACCCACAGCCGCCGCAGTCCTTTACAGTAAGCATAACAGTCTCGCTGTCGTAAGCGCCGTGCTCATCTGTTACCTTAAAAGTGTCCTGGTAAACCCCCAGCTGGGCGCAGGTTGGTGTCCATTGAAAAATCCCGTTCCAGTCGCAGATTGTGCTACCGGAAGGCATTGGGGAAACCGAGTATGTGAGTATATCATTATCAGAATCAGTCCCCTGGAGTGGAATTGTGGTGGCTTGGCCAGCGCAAATCTCCCTGCTGCCAATTGTCTGGAGAACAGGGGCGTGATTGCTTGGCGGAATAGTTGTCGAGGTTCCTGCAATAGTGACAGTTGCCTCACCCACATATGTTGATGGGAAAAGGAGTGAGCCTGGCGTGTAGGCCTTGCAGTTCCACGTATCGCCCGGGCTTGTGTAAGCAGCAGACATTATGGAACTCGCAAGCTCTGGGGAAGTGGACTGGTAAACCCCATTCCTGTACCATTTGTAAATAAATTTCGCAGTTGATGCAGCAACATCACATGTGAGCTGGTCGCCATCAGTTGGTGAAGCAGGGGTCAAAGTGACTGTGGCCGCAGAGGCCAAAACTGGTGTAATTAACAAAAGTGCAATCAATAGGAAAAGTAGCTTTTTCATTTTTGTAGGCCTCCCAGAGGAATATCAAAAGAAGCACCAATTCCATCAAGGGTTACTGGAATTGAGATAGTGAATTCTAAATCACGCGACCTGTGGCCGGCTGATAGCCAGACACCCACTTCATTACGTGCAATATTAATTTCTGCCCCAATCACGTTTAGATATTTGTTTGGCAGATACTCTTCAACTCCCAAATCAATTGATGCATTGTAAGCAGTGGTTGGCTCACCCACAATCCTGACGCCTTCTATTTGCAGCTCCATCTCACCCTTGAGAGGGCGGATTTCCCCTGAGAGCTCAAGGTTCATCCTTGTGAGGTTCTCTTTATCTCCCGAAGTTGGGTTCTCACCCTTAAGGAATGTGAATCGCAAATCGCCATCTGCCCTAATTTTATCCATCAGACGATATTCAACACCAGCCAGGGCGCCCCATCCGCCATAGTTCTTTTCCTGGGCCAGCGTTAGCCCGCCGTATTCTTCCTCAATGCCGCGGTTCTCGCCGGCTGCAAAGGCCCCGATTGAAAAAACTCCAATGCCATCCACGGGCAAGTAGGCCTTGCCACCAATATTATAGTCCTTGGTGGTCTCTGAGAATTTTCCAACAAGGTCTGCCCCATCATTCTCTGTGCCATATGCGAACTTGAATCCCGCGTCGCCAAAGGCTGCAAGATTGCCGCAAAATAAGGGCAATTCAACGCCCCCATTAGCTCCAAGGATAACACCCTCGGCAACAACTCCCTCGCCGGCTTGGGCAGAGGAAGCAGAAACATCAACCCATGCATTGGGCCTTGTAAAAGCAAGCTGCGATGCTGCTGTCAATACAATAAGTCCGGTAACTACCCCTTTCTTTGTAGCCTTAATTATACCATCGAGTACCATAATCCCGACCCCCTGAATTCTTTTTGTCCATATATACACACCAACTATTTAAATTTTACTATGTTTAACTATTATTTAATAGTGACTAATTGGAATCTTTGGAATTTTCACGTCGGCTTCGAGCTTGAAACCCTCGTCACCGTAACCCAGTAAAAATGTCACATCTGAATTGGAAATTCCTCCAATAACTGATGCTCCGCGAGAGCCAATGGTGCCTCCAAAAACAAGGTCGCGATAAACGCGGACCATGGCTTCAAGTTCCAACTCCTGATGAGCAACACCATCCTCCTTGGATTCATTGAATCTAACCTCTCCTTGGAAATAACCGGTGTTTGCCCTCAGGGCAGCATTAATGCTCTGTTCATTTCCCGTTACACCGCAAACCGGATCCCATGATTGCAAATCCCTATAATCCCCTCTCACGCTTAGCACCACTGGCTCAAGGCCCAAGGCAAGTGAGAGCTCGGCTCCAAAACCATAGTCAAAAACACCTGGGTTTTCTTGTGAGCGCTCGCTGTGCATTCCAAAAGAAGCAATGCCCCCAATGTAAGCAAAACCATCTCCCATTGAAATTGCTAGGCCCTTATGGGCCTCAGCTGTGAGCTTCTCATCCTGGACTTTAAAATCTGAGGAAACCTTTGTATCTAAAGCTATCAGCCCATGTGCATCAAGTGGGAGTCCCAATGTAACCTTAGCTTCTCCTAAGGTGGCTTCTTTTCCAATAGTCACGTTCAGTGAAACAGCAGGAGCATTGGGCTGCTCCATTATCTCAAATTCCCTTGCTGCATAATAATCTGCTGCTGCACCGTTAAGGGAGGCAATTGCTACAACTGCTGCGCTCCCTAGCAAACAAACTCCTATACTTGTCTTCTTCATAATATTCACCAAATATAATAACCAATTTCAAGAAATCGAACCCCCTTATAAACCTTACTATTTGTAGTCATTAAGTAATAGTAAAAATAAATTATCAAAAGAAATATAAGCCCCGCCGAGGTTAGATTTGCATGATTATCTCTGTGATTGGCGCAGGGCCAGTTGGCTGCTATGCTGCCTACTTGTTGGCAAAAGCGGGCCACAGTGTGACTGTTTTTGAGGAACACCCCAAAATTGGGAAACCTGTTCAATGCACTGGCATCGTCACCCGAGACCTACTTGACCTGGTAAAGCCGTCAAAGGGGATTATTCAAAACCAAATCTCTGAGGCTGTTATTCATGGAGAGAAAACCTCAATCGGGCTGAGGATAACCGAGCCAAACCTCGTGCTGGATAGGGAGAGGTTTGACAGGTACATTTCAGGGCTCGCACTCCGGGCGGGGGCCAAAATCCGGCTTAGAACCCGTGTTGAGCGCATAGTACAGGAAGGGCCCACATATATATTATATACTAAACATATAGGAAAATTCAAGGCAGACTGCATTATTGGCGCAGATGGTCCTCTCTCCGTTACAGCCAAGGCACTCGGGCTCTACAGGAACAAAAAGATGCTTAATGCCAGGCAAGCCCTAATTTATTCCAGGAACAATAACCGGGTTGAATTCTACCTGGGAAATGGCTTTGGTTGGGTTGTTCCAGAGAGCAGGAATATAGTGAGAGCCGGTGTCGCAACAATGGGCGATCCCTTTGGGCCATTTAATTCTCTCTTGAGGCGCTCAAAATTAGTTGGAAAAAAACAACTTGAGTTAACTGGCGGGCTAATACCGCTTTTCAATCCAATTGGCCTTAGGTCCGGAGGGAAGGCATACTTGATTGGCGACGCTGGCGGCTTTGTCAAGGCAACCACAGGCGGAGGGATTGTCCCCGGCTTAAAATCCGCACAGATATGTGCAGATTCCATAATAACAGGAAAAAACTATGATGTGCTCTGGTGGCTGAAGCTCGCACCTGAATTAACTGCTCATAGGGCAATATTCAGAATGATGAACAAAATGCCTCCCGACGAGATTGACAAGTTACTTAGCACGCTGAAATCTGGTGCCGCGCGGGATATGCTCCAAAGCCATAGCAGGGACAGGCTCACAACCTGGGGTTTTGGCCTTGCAATCAAACAACCGAAGCTCCTCTTATTCTTGAGATACCTTGTTTAAGAGCTAGATTCATAAAATCAATTCTGCGCAAAAAAAACTACTTGCAAAAAATTGGATGATTTGTGTGCTATGCCCCGATTAGGAAAAGGTTTTTAAGTGTTTAGCTACTCCTAAATGGTAATAAATAAGGATGGGTCCGCAGTGATATTACGTTTAGAAAAGAATGGAAAATCCAAAACCCCCTATTGTGAATAGGCCAATCACGCCGGAGAGATACAGAAGGCTTTCCTTGGTGAAAATAGAAAGATTTCTCCCAGAAGAATTTGGGCAATTTGGGATTGATGGAAAGCTAATTATAATTAAAGCAGACACCAGGAGGGCAGTTAACGATATTCGCCTGGTTGACAAACTCCAGGATAACTTGAATATGCGGTTTAGGAGACTAATTAAGAAACCGTATGCAGATTTCAAGATTATTTTCACCAGACCCTTAGAAGCCAAGAGCAATCTGGAGATTACCCGCGGGGTTTTCAGGACCCCTTATCAGGAATGGGTGTTTGATAGGATGGTTGACTCTGTTCTTGAAGAGGAAGCAGAGAAGCTTGGATTAAAGCCTTTGTACGCTGGCATTGAACCATTCACTGAGAGAAAATCCTATGGGTTTCACCTTCACTGGTCAGCAGGAAGCGTACTTGACACAGCGCTCTTGTTCAATGCGTTAAGGGGAGAACTCTGGAGGATTGTTGCCTTTTCTGCGAATTCCTTTTCTGAAAAAACATGTTTTGAACCTGAAAAGATGTGCTCCCGATTAGGTTCAACACTAGTATCTCGGTTGGCAGCCCCAGAGATAGTGATCTCTAAAAGCGAGCTAAGGGTTTGTGAACAGGAGAATGAAGTTCCAAGTTATGAATTTCCTTTGCTCATCCACAGAGAGACAGGCACATTGGAAGTGAGAGCTGCTGATGTCGATCCCAATTATTTTGCCACAGTGGCTTATACAAATCTTCTATTAAGGGCGCTGCAATCCCGCATATCTGCAACGAAGAAAGTGCCCTGCGTTTCACTAGAACTAATGGAAGCGCAGGTTTTGCAAGCTAAAGAATATTCCATCACAGATGCAGAGGAGATTGATTCTATAATTGGCAGAGAGGTTGTAAAAGTGCCAATCAGGCAGGAGATGATTCGGCATTGGGAACAGGAACTTGAACCAATTCTAGCTACGCTTCGTCCTTACAGGAAACCCGGGCCTAAAGGAAAGTTTGACCGGAGTTTTAATGGCCAATTTGTGCCAAAGAGCGTAATTAGGGAAATACAAACAAGAATATATGATGGTGTCACGCCTGCTGCGAGATATGTTGAAGCTTATAAGGAGGCATTAAAGGACAACCCGAGAGATAAAGCCATGTTCATCGCACAGGGGGTTAACCTGCATTAGTTTCGATTAAATATTTTGGAGAAGATAATCTGGCAGTGGTAAGCTTCACTTGCTTTGCAAATAAACCTCATTCTACGCATTAAATGTGTAGGATTGGCACAAAAACCGGGCTGATTTGCGTGCAATGCTCGGTTTAAGAAAAGATTTATAAAAAAGGTGCCATTTTACAAGCAGAACGGGGGTGTAGTCATGGAAAAGGAAATAGAGTTCACAAAAGTGTTTTCATCGTTAAAGAAAGCTACAAAGGGATTTTCCAATTTTTGGCTGTTTAAGAAGACCTGGCTGGTCACATTAGTTCTGATACTTATCCCGCTGATATTATCCATCTTGGTGAGGATGCCTCCCGCCACTTTACCAGTTACAGATACCTGGGCGCAGCAGACTGTTTACAATAGTATCCAGAATTCAATAATCGCTGACATTAACAAGCAGCATCCCACGCTCCCTGACGCCCAGAAGCAGGAGCTCCTGGACACAACCTTCCAGCAAACCCTGGATCAGCATAAGGTAGAAATAAATGCAGAGATAGCCAAATACTCCGCCTATTTCAAATCCCAACTCAAAGACCAGTATAACTACACATACATGACGGGCATTGACGAGTATGCATACTACAGGAAGGCCCAGAACGTGCTCAAGACGGGACATATATATGACAAGCTGAATAACGGCGTCCCCTGGAACGACCACATGATTGCTCCTCTGGGAACCGAGATGTTTTTCAACCTGCACCCTTACATAATCGCCTACTGGTATAAGTTCGTAAGCCACTTCGGCGTAAAAGACCTCATGGGGTCAACCTTCTGGATCCCGATAATATTCTCAGCCCTAAGCATAATCCCAATATTCTTCCTGGGGAAGCGCTTCGCAGGCAATATTGGCGGGTTCGTGGCTGCGGTTCTGCTGGCAGTCTCAGCCCCAGTAATTTCCAGGACAGCAGGAGGCTTTGCAGACACAGATGCCTACAACGTGTTCTTCCCACTGCTAGTCGCGTGGCTGTTCATTGAAGCATTCCAGCGCCGCGGCACTATCTCAAAGATAATATTCGCAAGCCTTGCGGGGCTCTCAGTTGGCATATTCAGCCTCATCTGGGAATGGTGGTTCATATTTGACCTCCTTTTTGTTGTCATAATCGGTTACTTTGCCTTTAATATTGTGAAGAGCCTGATAACCAGGAAACAAATTCTGGATAAGGAATTCAAGAATAACGCACTTGCAGGCTTAACCTTCATTGTGGTCTCGGGCTTTTTTGTTAGCCTATTCAAGGGAGTTATGGAGTTCTATAATGGGTTTTTCTTAGAGCCAATATCCTATTACTTCCTCAAGTCCGTGGCCACATTCACTGTATGGCCTAACGTGATGACCACTGTTGCAGAGCAGAACGCACTCACTGTCGCAAAAGTTCTCTCTGCTATGGGCGGCACCCTGTTCTTTTTCACCGCACTTGTGGGGATATATCTTACTGCATTCAACCTAAAAAAGCTGTCCCGCAAGGACTGGATAATGCTCCTAGTCGGATTCATCTACCTATTCGTAATCCTCTTCCTAGTGCTGCCAGAGGATGCGCTCCTTTTTGACATTCTCGTGGCAATCCCATACCTTGCAAGATTCATCCAGCTGCTCTGGAGCAAAGAGCATGTGAGCATAGAGTTCTCTGCCTTGGGCCTAATCTGGCTGCTGTTTACATTCTTTGCATCAGTCCGTGGTGTTAGGTTCACACTGCTCCTGGCACCAATGTATGCAATTGGCTTTGGTGTTGCAATTGGAAAACTTTTTGAGGTGGTCCATAAATCGTTCTCAAAGGGGCTCAGCATAGGGGAAGGGCTCTCAAAGGTTTTGATTACCATTGTGCTCCTGCTGCTGCTGTTTAACCCATTCAATAGCCCTGTCAAGACAGGGTATAACACAGTTCGCGGTGACGTCCCTTTGATTAATGACGCATGGGTGACTGCACTTACCAAGATAAAGAACGAATCTGCCACAAACGCAATTATTAATTCCTGGTGGGATTACGGGCACTGGTTCAAGACCTTTGCAGACCGTGCGGTAACATTCGATGGGGCTTCACAAAACTCACCCATGGCCCACTGGATAGGGCGCGTCCTGCTCACAGATGATGAGCTGGAGGCGGCAGGGATTTTGAGGATGCTGGACTGCGGATCCAACACTGCATTTGAGGTGCTTAACGGCGCGCTGAATGACACGCCCAAGAGTGTCTCCATACTTTACAAAATAGTTGAGCAAAGCAAGAGCGATGCTGCAGCAACCCTGAAGTCAGAAGGCGTTAAGCAGGCCACAATAGACAAGGTGCTGACATACACCCATTGCGCGCCGCCAGAGGACTACTTCATCACCTCTGCTGATATGGTAGATAAATCAGGTGTATGGGCCCACTTTGGGAGCTGGAACTTTGTGCGGGCTTCAATGTACCATGATGTCTCTCCACTGGAGAAAGATCCAGCAATCAAACTCCTAGCAGAGAAGTATAATGTTTCCCAGGAACAGGCTCTGCGCCTCTTTTCAGAGATTAAGAACATTGATGCAGACCAATGGATTGCACCCTGGCCAGGGTATGCCTCTGACCCGGTGAAATGCACTGCACAAAATGACAAGCTGCTTTGCACGCACTCTGTTGGGAGCAACACTGTGCTCCCTTTTGAGATAAACCTAAAGTCAATGAACGTCTCAATCCAAACCAAGGATGGGAAGGTATTCCCTGACCAGTTTGTCTACACCTCAATCAACGGAGGCTTCATTGAGAAGAACTACAGCAAGAATACTATCGGGCTCTCGCTCAACCTGATTCCATCGGAGACACTTGACGGAACTTATACGAGCGAACTCTCACAGGGCAGTCTGGCAACAAGCATCTTCACAAAGCTGTTCTTCTATTCAGGGAAAGACTTGAAATGCTTCTCTCCATTTTCCAAGGGAAGGGAATTCACTGGTGGCAACCTATTTGTCTGGAAGCTAAACTGGAGCTGCCTGCCGTCATAAGATGAGAATTGAAAACGTACTCATATGCATCCCCGCGTTCAATGAGGAGAAAACCATAGGGCGAGTGCTCAGTGAGATAAAAGGGGTCATTTCTAAAACCAATTACAAGTGCAGGGTAATGGTCTATAATGACGGCTCCTCAGATAATACTGCGCATATCGCCGAAGAGCACGGAGCAATTGTTTTCTCCCACAAGCGCAACCTGGGGCTTGCGGTGACATTCAGGGATGAGCTCAGGGAGGCACTCAAGCTCAACCCAGACGTAATCGTCCACACAGATGCAGATGGGCAGTATCGTGCAGAGGGTATTCCGCGGCTGCTGAAAAGGATTGAGGAAGGCTACGACCTGGTGCTTGGCTCAAGGTTCCAGGGCAAGATTGAGGGCATGCCTTGGACAAAAAGGCTTGGGAATATGATGTTTGCCAGGGTAATAAGCGGGCTAATCAAAACCAAGCTCACGGATACTACAACCGGTTTCCGGGCGTTCACCCGCGATGTGGCCGAGGGCATTGAGATAATCAATTCATTCACCTACACCCAGGAGCAGATAATCAAGGCAGCCAAGCAGGGGTTTGCCATATGTGAGGTCCCAGTTGACACGCGCAAAACCCGTAAAAGCAGGCTATTTTCAAACCCGCTGCAGTATGCCATAAAGGCCTGGATTAATATACTCAGGATTTACCGTGATTTTGACCCCATAAAGTTTTTCGGCTCACTGGGGGCAGTATTTGTGTTTGCGGGAGTAGTACTTGGGGCATTAATTATAGCACGCATTCTCCTGCTGGGTGGTGCCGGCGGCACACCCCGTGTAATACTGACGGCCCTGCTCATATTCACCGGAATCCAGATTATACTCTTCGGGTTCCTGGCTGACATGCTAAGGAAATGAGAGTCAATGGATGGATAAAGATTTTTGTGAGTGCCATTTTAGTCGCATTTGTATTCTATAAGATAGGCATATCCAAAACCCTTCAGGCCCTGGTGAAGGTTCAGCCAGGATTGCTGGCATTGGTCATTATTATCTCATTTGTTAGCATTATAATCGGCGCACTTAATATACAAATACTCCTAAAGGGTTTCAAATATAAGATTGGCCTGCTCAAATTATCCTGGCACTATCTAGTCGCCTGGGCAGTGGGGATTTTCCTCCCTAGTAAAATCGGAGAGTTCTCCCTGGTTCTCTTGCTAAAGAAGGAGAATTTTCGCATGAGGCACACGCTCATTGTGTCAATATTTGACAAGCTGTGCACTGTTCTCGTTGTCATAGCTATCTCATTTGCAGGAATCCTAATCCTTTTCAGGGACAAGCCGCAACTCCTGGTTCTTTGCGCCCTCGTTGGTGCAGGCTGCATCTTGGTCTTGGCAATTATTTTATCCAGGCACACTAAAAAGCTAATCACAAAATTAATCTCACGGTGGGCCAGCAAAGTGAACCTAAGCGTGGGGCAATTCCAGAAAGAATTCCTCTGGTTCCTCAGGAACCATTTTTGGCTTCTGGTGATCAATGTTGTTCTGACAGCTGTCAAATGGTTCTTTATGGCCCTGAGCACTTACGTTTTGTTCCTGGCCTTAGGTGTCTATGTGCCCCTTTACGTGGTATGGATTATTAACTGCATATTAACAGTTGCCGGGCTTGTCCCAATAAGCGCTGATGGGCTTGGCATCCGCGAAGGACTCGGTTTTGTGTTATTCAGTGGATTCGTGGCAGATGCAGGCATTATCGGGGCCGTATTGGCTATTCATTTGGCAATAAAATATGCCCTGGGCTTGGCCATCCTGTTGGTATATCTCCCAAGTCGGACCAGCTGAAGTTACCTCTATAAGTAATATTATCAGGAGAATAATTCTTAGTAAACAACTTTGAATATCTTTGCAACAGGCTCGTTTTGATCCTGCCAACCCCTCACCATCTGGAGGTGCTTGTCAAGCTGCGGGTTCCAGGGTTTTGTTTGTGAGAAATTGGTTGGCAAAATGACGAAAAGTTCGACCATCTCGACATCAGTCCTGTCACGCTTTGAGGGGTCGAGCGGCATTTTCTCATAGACAAAGCCAATGTCATACTTTTTTAGGAGCTCGTAATTCTTGTCATTGGCCTGGATAGTCAACGGGTCGAAGAAATCCACAAGCGTCCCATTTTTAGCAAAAACAAACTCTGTATCGAACCAAAATAAATCCCAATAAAGGTACTTCACTTGGTACTTTTTAAGCAGTTCTATTCTCTTGGTATCATTGTTTCCGTAGAGAATAATTGCCTGGTCAAGCTCCCTTTGCATGGAGTCCAAAGTGGGGTCCACATGGTTGTACCTTAAGGTAAGAAACTTCCTTCCGGTTAATGCATTCAATGCAGAAGCCGCCTCTTTTGTTGTCATGAAAACATCATTCACATCTGTGCTTTTTACAATCCACCCCTCTACGTCCTCCAGGGGGCTGCCAATGGGCAGCATACCTGTCCTGACCCAACGGTCTGTTGTATACCATGAGGCAAACCCAAAAATGTTGAAGACAAACATAACAATGATAATTCCAGCAAGTAAGAATTGTTCCATTCTTTTTCTTAGGAAAAGGGAAAGGATGTAAAGCCCGAGGCAGGCAAAAACAACCCTCAACAATGCGTAGCAATGGGCCAGCATGTGGTTCGGAACAAGCACTATCCCGAACAGTGGCTTTGTGATTATAAAATGGAAAGGCATTATCAGCAGGACTAGCCCAAACCCATATGTTATCATAATCCTTTTCCGGTTTGCCTGGTCTTTCGGCCTGAACACCAGGGGGATAAGGACAGAAAAGATTACTAGCAATGTCACAAGAATTGAAGTGAGCCCGGAGAAGCTGAAAAGCGTTGACACTGCCTCATTGAATATGCTCCCAAATGTGTATATGTAGGACTCCAACTCAAAGCCTATCCCTGCCAACTGGCGTGCAAAAAATGGGAACCAGTAGATTTGGGCAATTAAAAGGCCCGGGACCAGCATTAGCGCAAAATAACCAATGTTCTTGAGTGCTGAAGATTTTACCTTGCCCCAGTCAATCGGGCCCGCATATTGGAATATGAGCAAGTAGAGCAGGATAAAAGGCATAAGGAGTGTCGGGATGAAAAACCCCATTGCATGAGAGATGCTCAAGAGCCCGTAGACAATGCCCGTAATCCAGGCGTGTATTGCACGCCCGCGCTTTGCCTGGAAAAAGCACAATAATGATAGGAAGAAAAGCGGATAGCCGACCTGGAAGGCCATTTCAGTGTATTTCAGTACTCCCCGCTGGAGGGGGAGGTAAGCGAGTGTACCAAAAAGCGCTATCAGCCCATTCTCAAATATTCTTTTCAAAACAAGGTAAACAATAAATAAAGCCAAGATTGTGAAGATTACCGATGATATGTACATTGCTGTAATTCCTGGTAAATTAAATAACCTGGCAAGGTTCCCCACCAAGAATGCGCTCATAGGGAAATAAGTGGGTGTGCCGCTGAGCGTTGAAAATGAAACAAAGGGGTTTCCCCCGTACTTTACATGGTTGACTGCACCCAGCTGATGATACAAGTCGCCGCCGTATATTGGTGAGGGGAGCTGCTGGAACCTGGAGTACTCAACTATAAGGACCGCAGCATATACTATTACAACAAGAATTAAACCCCACTGGGCAAGGCCAAACCTATTGAAAATGCCTCTAACCCCTTCGTTACCACCCATTGGCCGGCAAACGCATAAACTATTTAAATAACTTTTGTTTGTCCTCGTGTTGATGAATGCTAATTCCAAGGCCCTGCTTCTGGTGATAATCTGCACAATATTTACTGCTGCCGGCCAGATATTTTACAAGCTCTCATCGAACACTTTTGAGCTAAATTTGATTAAGCTTTTAACCAACTGGAATCTGCTGATTGGGCTTTTCCTGTACTTCCTGGGGGCACTGCTCCTTGTGGCTGCGCTCAAGTTCGGGGAGCTCTCCAAAGTCTACCCGTTCATCTCGCTCACATTCATCTGGGTGTTTGTGCTGGGTGTAATCTTATTCAAAGACTCGATAAGCCTTACAAAAGTGTTGGGCACCATCGCAATAATCGCGGGCGTCTCATTCATAGGGAGGAGCGGATGAACCTGCTGATAATCCCACTCGCAGTCGTTGCAACCCTGATGGGGGCCATTGGGGCAACTTTCCTTAAAAAGGGGGGCTCCAGCTTCAGCATCAATCCCATTAAGCTGATTAAGAATTACAATATGATAGCCGGGCTGGCCTTGTATGTAATTTCCTCGATTGTATTCATTTCTGCCCTTAAGATGGGGGAGCTGTCAACTGTCTACCCTATGACGTCGCTCTCTTACATCTGGGTTAGCATAATCTCATTCAAATTCCTAAAGGAGAAAAGCACCTCTGCGAAATGGACAGGCATGGGCCTCATAATCTTTGGCGTGGTGCTTATGACGCTGGCATGAAAAAAACCTACATAGTTATTCCCGCGTACAATGAAGAGAAAAAGATAGGGGATGTAATCCGAGGCCTGAGGGGCGCGGGCTACGGCAACATCGTAGTGGTTGATGACGGCTCAATGGATAAGACTGCAAGGGTTGCAGAAAGGGCAGGGGCAACTGTACTAAGGCACATAATCAACCGTGGCCAGGGTGCTGGCCTAAAGACGGGAATTGAATTTGCCCTGCGCGAATGTGCGGACTATATTGTGACATTTGATGCAGACGGCCAACACTCGCCGAGCTCAATCAAACCCCTACTAGCTGCTCTCAGTAACCAGAAAGCGGAGGTTGCCCTGGGCTCACGGTTCCTGACAAAGGACTCCAATACCCCTTTTGTCAGGGCAATATTCCTCCGCGGTGGTGCCCTGATATTCAGGCTATTCTACGGTGTCAATCTCACAGATTCCCACAACGGACTTCGCGCTTTGACCAGGAAAGCCGCAAATTCAATTGATATCATCTGTGATGACATGGCCCATGCCTCTGAGATTGTTGAGGAAATCGCCCGTGACAGATTGAAATACGTCGAAGTGCCAGTAACAATTACCTACAGCGACTACTCAAAGGCCAAAGGGCAGAGCACACTCAACTCGTTCCGAATTCTCTGGAGAATGCTCCTGAATAAGTTGCTGCGGTAAATAAGTGCAAAAATTTTTCTGATAATGGGCGGCCGTCGTCGCTTACGCTCCTCCCGGGGCACCCCGTAAGGGACAACCCCCGCCCCGGCGGCGCCACGAATGCTACGTAACTAACTACTAATCCCGCGAAAAGCTTTTATATCCAAAACAATGTGACACTAAAATGGGATTTATCCAGATTTTTGGAGTGCTTTTTGCCCTGTTTGCGCTGAGCCGCGCGGTCATCAGGTACAAGAACAAGAAGAGCACATTCAGCTCAATGGCTATCTGGCTGCTCATCTGGCTTAGTGTTATTTTGGTTGCTGTGCTGCCACAAACCACCTCTTTTGTTGCCAATCTCTTTGGCATAGGCCGAGGTGTTGACCTTGTGCTGTACCTCAGCATAATCCTCCTCTATTACCTCATCTACCGCCTCTACGTTAAGATGGAGGACACAAAGAAGGATTTGACCTCCATTGTGCGGGAGCTGGCGCTCAAGGGCAAGAAAGGAGAATGAGAATCTGCTACATAAACCCAGCTCTGCTGCTGCGCAGGCCCATTGCAGAGATTATCACCCGGACTGCTAAAACCAATGAAGTTGGGCTGCTAATACCAAAGCCCTTGTTTAAGTCCCGTGACGATTCACTGCACTACTCAAAGCTTCCGCCAGGGGTTCGCATCTACACTTACTCTGTTATCCAACCGGGCGGGGCATATGAGTGGCCGATTCCTGTAACACCAATTTTCTTTGTCCAGCTCTTCCGTGTCTTCTGGAGGTATGATGTGGTGCATATGTGGGCTCAGTTCTATCTGGCTAACTTTTTTGCCTGTATATTCGGCCTGCTGTTCAAGACAAAGCTTATACTTACCATGGATACTATTGCAGGCTACTCATTCTCTGCAGGGGAACGTTACGATAAACTATTTAGATTATACTACAGGATTTTCGGGTGGCTCATATTTGGCGCACCCGAGAAAATAACCCTCTATGGCCGCTCACTGATGCCCTTTGCCAGAATGGCCGGGATTAAAATGGCCAAGGTGGATGTGATTCCAACAGGTATAGACGTGAAAAAGCCAGGAGATGGCAGCGCAATAAGGCGTGAGTTTGGCATCAAGGACGAGAAGGTTGTGCTTTACGTCGGACTCCTGGTGCCAAGAAAAGGCGTGGAAACCCTAATTGAGGTAATTGCCAAGCTCAAGGGAGAGAACATCAAGGTCCTGCTGGTTGGAGACGGGCCTATGCGCAAGGAGTATGAGGTAATCGCCAAGAAGAAGGGTATTACCAGCAAATTAATATTCACTGGATTCAGAAAGGATGTGTTTGACTTCTATGCTGCAGCAGATGTATTCTTTTTCCCGTCACGCGGTGAGGGGCTTCCGGGGGTTCTAATGGAAGCAATGTGCTGCGGCCTGTCAGTTGTCACCTCAAATATTCCTTGCATTCCTGATTTGGTTGAGGATGGCAAGAACGGGTTCCTCTGCAAGCTGGATGACAATGAATGCCTTGGGGCGAGGCTTAAACAGCTTTTGGATAACCCTGAGCTGCGCAAGAAGGTTGGGGCAGCCGGCGTGGAGAAGATAAAGGAATTCTCCTGGGAGCAGGTCATTGGGAAATACACCGATATGTACAAAACCTTGGCCCAAACTGTGAGTGTGTTCTGAGACCAAAAATTTTATAAGAAAGCTTAGTTGGTGGTTTGAAGGGGGATATGATGAAACTATCTAAGATTGTATTATCCACTGCCAAACTCACAGATGCGGGGGAGGAAGCCAAGGCAATAGTGAGGACTGCAATTAACAACGGCATCAATGGGTTTGAGGTGGCTGCAGGGAATGAAAAGGCGCTTGCAGAATGCCTCAAGGGGCAAGGCCCGTGCATTATCCTTCGGGTTCCAAAAATTAACTGGAAGAAAAGCCCACTGGAGGTTATGAACAGTGTTGACGCCACAATCAGGCAGACCACTGCCGCGCTGGGGCTAAGCCAGCTCCCCGTATTCCTATTTGATTGTTTTGAAGACCTAGTGGGTGGCAATGGCATCCTACAAAAGATGCTGAATGAGCTGAAGGCATCAGGGAGTTTGGGGATGATAGGCGTTACTGTGAAAACACCTGAGGAAGCAGAGCTTGCACTCAATACAGCCGGCGTGGATGCTATCAAAGCCCAGTTTCATATGTTTGATAAACGTCTGATGGAAAACGGCTTCTTTCAGCGGGCACATGCCAAGGGTGTGCAGGTGCTTGTCTGCGGAGCTGTTCCCAAAGAGCAGCCCTGCACTCCGGGTGTTGCAGACACCCTGCAGGAGTTTGAGGATTTTAGGATAAATCTCCGGGAGATCTGCGATGACGAGCGCATAAGCTTTGAGGGGCTTGCCCTGCGCTACGCCAATGCTGTTGAGAGCATCACCAGTCTAATCATTGCCGTTGATAAGAGGCCCAAGCTTGTGGAGTACCTAAGGTACCTAAACCAAGGGAGGCTCTCTGAGAATTCAATACAGGGGATAAATTCAATGAGCAATATAATCAAATAGAATCTATGCCTTCTTTAATGGGTTTAGCTTTAGGATTTCTTTGAAGTTGATAATGCGCAGGAGGAAACCCAGTCCAAGGTAAGCCAAGCCAGAGATTACAACCCCAATGAACAACCACAATAGCCCACCAGGAAGCCATGCTTTCATCAATAGAAGGAATACTGCAAACAAACCCGCATTTGTTAAGGTCAATGCTAGCCTACCAAACCTCATCCTGAACCCTGTGAATTTGACAACAAGCACAGTTGATATCACCATCATCAGGATGTAGCTAAGGGTGGTTGCAAATGCAGCGCCAGACATGCCAAATCGGGGGATTGCAAAAAGATTAACAGCAAAATTGAGCAGTGCTGCCGGCAGCACGGCCTTTGTCACATCCTGGGGCCTGCCAATCCCGCTCAACACTGAGGAGTTTATCCTAAATAACGAAGCCATAATAACTCCCGCAGATACAATGCGGAGTGCAACTGCCCCAGTCCCATAGCTCGGTCCAAATAGGATACCCAACAGGGTGTCCGGGTAAATTATCAGGATAATTGATGCGGGGAGTGTGAGGAAAAGTAAGTAATCGTACAGCAGCTCTATGCCCTTGATAAGCCTGGCTCGTGCTTTTTTGGTCCAGAGCTCGGAGGCAATGGGAAACAGCACCATTGCCATGGAGGACGCCAAGTAAGTCATGATTAGGGCAGTCGGGAGAACAGTATTGTAAACCCCAACCTCTGGGAGGGTCCGGAAGTACGTTAATAGCATCACATCAATGTAACCAATGATCACAAACCCCACAGAGTTCATCAGTGATGCAATGGCAAATATCCCAAGCCGCTTAAACAAGCCCCAGGTCAGATGCAGGGGCTTCTTGAACCATTGGAACAGCCCAAAAATTTTCCATGAGAATACCAGGAAACCAAAAGAGGAGATTAGGAAGGCATACACGGGCATCATGACCCCGCGTATGTTGGAGAACATGATGAACCCAAAAGCAGCAGCAAAGAAAATAAACTTTTGCAGGAAATACTGGGCGCCAACAAGGTACATCCTTTGGAAGCCAGAGAATATGCCGTCAAAGAGGTCCATTATTGTGCTCAGGACCACGAAAAGCCCCACAAAATACAGGGCCGGGAGCGCAGTGGGGGATTTGAAATAATTTGCCGCAAGGAACGGCGCGGCCAGGATTATCAACAACGCCACCACGATGCTCAGTGAGATTTTCACAATTGCCACAAGCGCAATTGAGCTGTACAGCTCCCTGTATTGGTGCTTTGCATTAAACTGCGAGATGTGCTTAATCAAGGCCGAGCCAAAGCCAAGGTCGATTGGTATCGTCACAAAAAAGAAGAAGGTGAGCATGGCGTAAAACAGCCCGAAATCCGACTGGGACAGCGTTCTGGTGAGCAGGCCGCGGGTCAAATAACCGAACAGGTTGGCTAGCATTATTGCGGCAAACAAAAAAATTGCACTCTTGGCTGCCCGCTTGTAAAAGTTAACCATTGCCCCAATGATAAGGGTAGGGTATAAAAATTATTTGGTTTTGTACCACTCAAAGAATTTGGTCAGCCCCTCTTCCAACCCGGTTGATGGACTGAAACCAAGCATCTTCCTGGCTTTTGTGATGTCAGCGCAGGTTATTGGCACGTCAGCCTTTGGCATAGGCTCTTCGATGATTTTGGCTTTCTTTCCAGTCACCCTTTCTATGGTTGCGATAAAATCATTTAGGGTAACTGTCTTGTTGTTCCCCAGGTTGATTATCTCAAACCCAAATGTCTTGTCGAGGGTTGCTAGAATTCCCGAAACCACATCCCCAACGTATGTGTAATCGCGCTTTGAGCTTCCATCCCCATACCTGATAATTGGTTTTCCTTCAAGAACCAGCTTTGTGAACTTAAAAGGAATCATGTCCGGCCTTCCACGCGGGCCGAATACTGTAAAAAATCTGAAGCACACGATATTGAGATTGTAGAGGCTATGGAAAACGTAGCAGAAGAGCTCTGCTGACCGCTTGCTGGCTGCATATGGCGAGATGGGCTCCCCAACTGGGTCGCTCTCCCTAAATGGAACCTTTGACCTGGAGCCGTAAACAGATGAGGATGAGCCCAATACGAAAAGCTTCACCTTGTGTTTATTGGCGAGTTCCAGCAGGTTCACAGTTCCGCCAACGTTCACTTCCTCATACAGCTTGGGGAATTCTAGCGAGGCCCGGACACCTGCCTTGGCAGCGAGATGTATCACTCGCTCGGGCTTGTGCTTCTCGAATATTGCAGCCAAACCCTCCCTGTCGCAAATGTCCTGCCGATAGTATGTGAATCCCTTGTGTTTCCTAAGCAGTGCTATGTTTCCTTCTTTCTGGCTTAGGTCGTAGTAAGGATCCAGGTTGTCAACAGTAACAACTGTCTCTCCCTTCTTAAGCAGGGCCTCGCAAACATGGCTCCCGATGAACCCGGCGCCCCCAGTAACAAGTATGACTGACATTTCAAGAGAACAAAGCGGGTTGATTTAAATAATATTTGGTGATTTAAGCCCCGAATTTAAGCAGCAACAATGGCGCCGAAGCCGGGGGATGCCTCCTCCGGGTTGGCGAATATGGCATTTGCCTCAGCAAATGACCTTAGGCCGCCATTATTGTTGCTGCCTTTACACTCAAAATATTTTTTTCTCCTCCAAAACCCATTCCCGACGCAATATTTATATAACGGAATCTATGAACTGGGAATTATGAAAGCAAAATACGACAAGCCATGCGTCGTTATACCCTGCCTGAACGAGCAGCGCTATATCTCAACTGTGCTTGATGACCTGTCAGCTCAAACTGTAAAGCCAACATGGGTTTTTGTTGCTGATGCGGGCTCCAAGGACGGCACTGTTGGCGAGATAAGGAAGCGCCAAAAGAGGCTAAATGTTGAGGTCGTGCAAGGCGGGCTCCCAGCCAAGGGCAGGAACGCGGGAGCCAGAGCATGCCCGAAGGACTCAATCATCTTCTTCCTGGATGCTGATGTTTCCATTGATAAGAAATTCATTGAGACGGCAATTAGGGAAATGAAGGCAAGGGGATTGGAAGCAGCCACCTGCCCAAATATTCCATTCTACCGTGCTGGGGAAAAGGGCTACAAGAATGCCCTGATACGCTTTTGCGACCGGCTCATTTATGTCACCCACAACTTTTCGCTCCGTGCGTCAAGGCTCTTCAGGTTTCCACTTGCTACGGGAACCTGCATAATTGCCACAAGGGCTGTTTTTGACAAGATAAATGGCTTTGACGAGAAAGTCAAGGCATTTGAGGATTCTGATTTTGTGTACAGCGCCTTCAAGGCAGGCAAGTATGGTGTGCTGCGCAACGTGCGCGTTCTTGTTTCAACCAGGCGGTTTGACAAGAAAGGCAGGTTTATTTTCCCATTGAAGATTATATTCTACGGGTTCTTCCTAAGGATGTCAAAATCCCAGAGCCAGATGGAATACTTTGACGACTAGAACTCAACCCCGCGCCTGGCCTTTTGCCCGTGGTCAAATGGGTGCTTCACCTTTCTTACTTCGGAAACATAATCCGCAAGGTCTATCATTTCCTTAGGTGCATGCCTGCCAGTCAGCACCAAATCTTGAGGTATACCGAAGAATTGAATCAGCTCGCCTGGAGTGATGAGTCCAATTGTTGAGGCTGTCAAGGCCTCATCAAGAATAACCACATCAAAATTCCTGAGCTCTCTTGCCACAAAGGCCAGCCCACGCTGGGCCAGGGCAATATCTTCAGGGCCAGGCACTGAGACAAACCCTCTCCTGCCAAATCCCTTGCATTCAACGCCCAGTTTTGCTAGCTGGGGGATTTCAGAGCTGCTGGCATCCTTCATGAATTGTATAAAGAGAACTTTTAAACCGGCGCCGCTGGATCTGCAGGCAAAACCCACTGCTGCTGTTGTCTTGCCCTTCCCATCCCCTATGTAGATGTGTGTCTTACCCATTAGTTAACCGCACTGGGAATAGCCGCAGAGGGGGCATACAATGCAGCCCTCAACGAGGCTTAAGAGCGCCCCGCACTCTGGGCATTCGGGTGCCATTCCCTTCTCGATTATGCGGGCCATGCCCTGCTTCTTGTCTGGCTCTGCAAAGGTGTCAATCTTTGTCTGCTTCAGGTTGGCCTCGCCACTTATGTAAATCTCAAGCGCACGGGCAATTGCATCTGCACAGCTCGTTACCGTGCCCCCAACACCAACAGTTGGCCTCGGGCATCGGATTCCGCGCAATTGCTTAACAACATACTTTGGTTCGATACCTGACCTTAGTGAGAGAGATATTAAACGGCCAATTGCTTCTGTAAATGAGGTAATGCATCCGCCTGTCTTGCCCATCTGGGCAAATGTCTCGAAAAGCCTGCCATCCTCATCCTGGTTTACAGTCACGTAAAGCCCGTCACAGCCTGTCTTCATCTCTATTGTTGCCCCATGAGTAATGGGCGGCCTGTTCATCGGCCTTAATACTTCGCTCTGCTTGCCGTATTCCTGCTTTTTGGTTGAGAGCACCTGGAACTTTCTGCTTCCGTCCCGATAAACAGTCACACCCTTGCATCCCAGCTTGTAGGCCAGCATATAGACCTCACGGATGTCATCCTTAGTGGCATTGTTAGGGAAATTAACTGTCTTTGACACTGCATTGTCAGTAAACCTCTGGAACGCTGCCTGAATCCTGACGTGCTCATCTGGTGTAATGTCATGGGCTGTCACAAAAAGCTTCCGGATGTTTTCAGGGATCTCTTCAATTCCCTGGATGGAATTATTCGCAGCAACCTTGTCCATCAGCTCCTTTGAGTAAAAACCATGCTCATGGGCTAATGTTAGGAACAGCTCGTTAACCTCGTACAACTGCTCCCCCAATGAGTGCTTAACATTCCTATGATAAGCAACACTGAATAAAGGCTCGATGCCCTGGCTTGCATTGGCAATTATGCTTGTTGTGCCCGTAGGGGCAATGGTTGTAACAGTGGCATTCCTCATGTGCCTCTTCCCTGCATAGACGGACTTTTCCCAGTTTGGGAAATTCCCGCGCTTCTCGGCAAGCTTTTCTGAGGCCTGCTTGGCTGATTTCCCTATGAATGTCATGAGCTTTTCAGCAACCTTAACGGCCTCAGGGGACTTGTAGGAAATCCCCATCTTTATCAGGAGGTCATGGAAACCCATAATCCCTAAGCCAATCTTGCGGTTGCCCCTGGTCATCTGCTCAATTTGCGGTATCGGAAACCTTCCCCTATCGATGACATTATCAAGGAATTTGACGCCTAGGAAAACTAGCTTTTCGAGTTTATCAAAATCAATCTTGGCTTCCCCATCTTTTCCAGTAACCACTTTATTGAGATTTATATGCCCTAGATTGCATGATTCAAACCCCAAGAGGGGTTGCTCACCGCAGGGATTTGTTGCCTCAATTTGCCCTAACGCCGGGGTGGGATTATCCTTGTTAATCCTGTCCATGAAAAGTATACCGGGCTCACCATTTAACCAGGCCATCTCCACAATCTTGTCAAAAACCTCCTTTGCCAGCAGCTTTAGTTGAACCTTTTTGGTCCTAGGGTTGATTAGCTCATACTCCTCGTCTTTCTCAAGAGCCTTCATGAAAGCATCAGTTATGCCCACAGAAATATTGAAGTTGGTGAGTGTGTCCTCATCTTTCTTGGTCTGGATAAAGGCCAAAATATCCGGATGATGAACTGACAGCACGCCCATGTTTGCCCCCCGGCGCTTGCCACCCTGTTTAATAGTGTCTGTGGCAGCATCAAAAACCTTCATGAATGACATGGGGCCAGAGGCAATCCCGCCTGTTGATTTCACTCGGTCTCCTATTGGCCTTAGTTTTGAGAATGAAAATCCCGTGCCGCCGCCACTCTGGTGCACCAGGGCAGTGTTCTTTATGGCATCAAAAATACTGCTCATGTCATCCTCAACAGGGAGGACAAAGCAGGCAGAGAGCTGCTGCATCTCCGTTCCCGCATTCATAAGCGTAGGTGAATTGGGCAGGAACTCAAAAGAGGTTAGTATTTTGAAGAATTCCGCGGCGTCATGCTCCCAATCCTCACCGTAAGCCTCGCCAGCCTTGGCAATGTCAATAGCCACACGGGTGAACATCTGGGTTGGAGTCTCGATGACCTTGCCTTCAGCATCTTTCCTCAGGTATCTGCTGGTGAGCACTTTGAGAGCGTTCTCTGAAAATTGCCTGTCTACGTTTTTGAATGTAATTACCATTCTCTCTACCCCTGTTTCAACCTCTTTAATTCTGTCTGGAACGAGGCAACGTCCTTGAATTGCCTATAAACTGAGGCAAACCTGATGTATGCCACCTCGTCCAGCCTCTTTAGCTTCCTCATGACAATGTCCCCAATGTAGGTCGATGGAACCTCCAGCTTCCCGCGCCCGCGTATCTGCTGCTCCACGCTTTCCACGAGCTTGTTTATCTGCTCAAGGGCAATGGGGCGTTTCTCCGTGGCTTTCAGTATGCCAGAGAGGAGCTTTTCCTTCTTGTAAGGCTCCCGCCGGCCATCCTTTTTCACAACAAATATCTCAAGCTCCGCCCGCTCGTAGGTAGTAAACCTGCGGCTGCATTTTGGGCACTCGCGCCTGCGCCAGACCGAATCCCCAGTCAATCGGGAATCTACAACGCCTGTATCGCCATTACCGCAGAGTGGACATTTCACGCTAAAATCCCCCATATATTGGGCAAATTTATTTTCCTACCCCAAAATGTAGGGTTCTTTCTGATATTCACTGTATTTAAACTTTTAGATTTTATCATTAGTATTTTACAAAATGTGTTTTTTAATGTGTATTCTGCGGTATGCAAAGAACCCTCTTGAGCCAAGATTTTAACCTATAAGAAGTGGCCGAACCCGCGTCAGCCCCCTTAAATACGCAACCATCCATTGGTTACATGTGAAGAGGAGACGCCCGGTTCAAATATTCGCAGCTTGAAGTTAAGGAAAGCATAAACTTACCCTACTTTCTTAACAAGAGAAACCTTGTTTTCAGATGGCTGAATAGTCGCGGTTCTGCCTGAATTAAACTCTAGATAGTCACTTTCAACACCATCCCCAAATATAACCCCGTCAGCAGGCATATCGGACCTGATTGTCAAAGGATTGCCTCTAGTCACTTTTCCATAAACTTGACTTGTTCCAGTCACTTTAGAAGGGAATGGCTCTCTAACAGCAAATAATAGATAGTCGGCATCTCTTTGGAATGGCACTGTTTCTGTTCTCATGACTTCGCCATTGGCAATTACCCGCGCGCCCACCATTACAGAAGTCATCCAACCTGTTGAGCCTGTTCCAGTGGAAACTATAATTCCACTTGAAGACTGCCTTTCCCGCGCATCCTTATAACTTAATTCGTACTTTGCAGATACATGTGTTCTTCTACCAACAAACAGGTCGTTAAGTGCCCTTATAGTCTGGCCATCATCCAACCTTGCCTCTGCCATTGTCAAGTATTGTATTTCCATCTTATCTTCTAAGACCTGTTTTAGGGTTTGGGGGAAATTTTGCACATTACAGGAAGCCAAAACCCCGTCAAATCTCTGCTCGTCTGGATTAACTGAGATGACCGGCTGTTTTCCGATATATTTTGCGACATTCACAAGTAAACCGTCGTCACCCACCACAACAACCAGGTCATTATTACCAAATTGGAATGTGGAGAGCTCTCGCTTGTCTATCGTCTGATTTCTTATTCTTAATGGAATGGAACTCAAAGTCGTTCTAAGGCCTTCCCTGTAAGTGTTGTGGGCTTCCTCATAATATTTATAGGAATGCCCGGCTGCCTCTAAATAAAATTTTGCTTGAGAAGTTGTGGAATGCCTCACTAACAGCTCCTCAAGCGGCGTTTGCCTTTTAACAACAACTATTTTATCCGGTTCCATTTTGCTGCTTTATTACTTGGATGTTCTTACTCCATTCATTATCCCCGCCAATATCTCGGGGGTTATGGTCAGGTTTCCAATCCTGGCTGCATTTTCGCCAAGCCTCAGCAATGCCTGGGCTACAATCATGTCTGGGCCCACCCCGTCATACGCGGCAAGTTCTTTCCTTGTCGCCTGCGCCTTGTAATCTGCAGTTTTAAGGATATTTGCCCCTTCCAAATCCACAAGCTGCTTTCTTTTCTGTTCTATCTCAATCTTGGTCTTCATCTCATTTTCTTGGATTGCCCTTTCCTTTTCCACAGCCAGTGCGCGCCTCCCATAAATGGCTTCATCAGCCTTTTGAAGAAGGCCCTCCCTGTAATTTGCTTCCAATGCCTTGGCAATTTCAGGCCTAGGCCGGATTGCCTCGAAGTATAAGGTCTTGAAATCAATTCCAACCTGAGTGGCGATTCCCATATCAGTCAAGGATTTTGTAACCTTTTGAGCCAAATCCTCCCCCATGATCAACAATTGCTCCAAAGGTGTTGCCTGAATCACTTTCCTGGCTTCACTTCGGACTAACTGCAATACATGCTCTGGGAATTTTCTTGTGTCATCGGTCTGATAATGCTTCGTTCTTGGATCAATAGAGAAGTTGTACTTACCTATTGCAATCCTTGGGTCAGCAATCCTATAAACAAATCCCCCTTGAAGGCTTATCTCCTGGTTATCTTTACTAAATTCTTGAAATGAAAATGGCTGGTCATTAAATGCTATCGAGACCATTTCAATAGTCGTCTTGAAAGGCATATAAAATCCAGAGATTCCCTCGCCTTCCTTCTTAACCTTCCCTCCAACCTTGATTCTTGCGAATTCTGTAGGTTCAGCCTTAAAATATTGTATTCCTAGCATTTTTCCCTCCCCCCTGTTTGAACTTGTTTATGTCTTGATTGTGTTTCTTTTACTATTAATTATTGTATTATATACACTATATAAATATTATGGGAGTTTAGTATATGTTTTATTTAAACTAAGTCAGTCGGATTTTTAAACAACTCTCGAGGAGGGTAATCCTTGTGGTTGACTAAAACTAGCCAATTTAACAAAGATATTTAAACCAAAAAAAACTATTTATAAAAAGAGGAGATGACTAATGAAAAAAGAGAAAAATTTTGAAAATTACCCGGTAGGAATAGTATTTTCTTCAAATCTTGTATCAATATTAATTTATTTAATTGGGGCATTCATAATTTATCAACTGGGGCTTATTTGGTTAATTTTATACTTAATCTTCATCGGAATCCAGGAATTCCGATTAATAATAAGGCATTGCACTGACTGCTATTATTATGGAAAAACATGCGCATTTGGCAAAGGTATGATAAGCAGTATTTTCTTCAAAAAAGGAAACCCAAAAAAATTTTGCAATAAACAGATGACCTGGAAAGATATTATTCCCAACTTCTTGATTTCTTTAATCCCTGCAATTATGGGCATAATAATTTTGATAAGAAATTTCAATTGGACCCTTCTAGCGTTAGTAATCCTTTTATTTATTCTAACTTTTTTTGGCAATGGGGTAATAAGAAGCCAATTGGCATGCAAATACTGCAGGCAAAGGGAGATTGGCTGCCCTGCGCAAAAGTTGTTTGAAAAAAGGAAATAAAAAGTGCCACCAATGAGTTATTATGTTATTATTAGAGGACCATTAGGGTGTGGAAAATCAACCCTCGCTGAGAAATTAGCTAAGGTTCTCAGTGCTCACTATATCC
>CAIWSB010000108.1 GCA_903915225.1 uncultured Candidatus Woesearchaeota archaeon | reverse complement strand
GGGCCAGGTAATTATACTGGATGCGAAGAGTTTAATGCATTTGATGAGACGGAGATTACCACATTAATAAAAACTACGGGAATTATGATTTTAACCGAAAAAGAAAAAATTTCTTTTCCTATAGAAAAATCCCTACCTGAGGAACTCGGCTTTTCTTCGATGGAAGAAGTGATAACAGGAATAAAAAAATTACCAAATATTTATTATCCAAAAGAAGAAACTGAAAACACATGGGTCAAGACATTCAGGGCGATTTTTGGAGAAAAGGCAGTTATTGCCTCATCACATGATGACGATAACAAAGACGCAATTGCAATGGGGTATAAGCCAGTTAAGCTTTATGAATCTATTGGCAGGTACTTAGAGGATTTAGGGATTCAAAATGCATCCCATTTTGTTCAAAGTTCTGAATACAGATGGATTGATCTTCAAGAATTGACTGATGCTGAGATGGAAACATTAGCAATTGCGAGGCAGATTAATGAGGTTGTTCTTGGCAAAGATTCTGATATTGGGGTTGGGGTTTACTCTGGGATGTTCACCGAGTCAGGCCGAGAGGTTGAAACCTCTTTGGGAGCATGTGCGACTGTTGATAAGAGAAGAATCATAGGAGTAAAAAGAGCCGTCCTAGGCAATGCTGAAGATTTTGTCAATACTTATGTTCACGAGCTAGGGCACAAAATGACAGGAGCAGGAGATTATTCAAGAGAATTTGTGGATTTTTTTACTGCCGCCATAGCCAAACTTGTTCTGTATAAGATGAGCCAAATAAAAGCTTCATCTGCAGCCGGTCAGTAAAATATATATAGCCCCTTCATCCTTGCTCTTTAAAGAGGTGTTTTACATGAACGAACCGAACTGCATTTTCTGCAAGATTGCCCGTGGGGAAATCCCCGCATTCAAGGTCTATGAGGACAAGGACTTCATTGGGGTGCTGGACATCAACCCAAACACAGAGGGCGTAACACTTGTGATGTCAAAGGAGCATTTCCCTAGCTACATTGTCGGGCTTAATGAGGAGGCATACCAGAGATTCTTCTCAGCTGCCCAGCGTGTTGCAAAGGTGCTTGACAGCCGTTTGGGAGTAGAGCGCTGCGGGATTGTGCTTGAGGGCATGGGAATAAACCATGGCCACGTCAAGGTATATCCGTTGCACGGCCTTGGCAAGGACTGGAAGCCGCTTGAAGGAGAGGAAAGGGTTTTCTTCAAGGATTACCCTGGATTCATGACAACTAAACTCGGGCCCCAGGCCAATAAAGAGGAGCTTGAGCGTGTTGCTAAAAAGATAAACGGGAAATAAGATGGCTATTACAATAGACTATAAGAAGTGCTGCTGGAAAAACGGCAAATGCACTAGCTGTACTTGTGGGGGGAAATGCGAGGGCTGCGTTGAGGCCTGCCCTGCTGGCGCCCTCAAGAGGGAAAAGATTGTCAAGATTGACCAAAGCAAGTGTATCTCATGCGGCGCCTGCGTTGCCGCCTGCGCGCATGGGGCTATTTCTTTGAGAAATGTTTAAAAAGCTCAGCGTTTCCTTCACATGTGTGTCGGCGTAGCTCAGCCTGGTTAGAGCGCTAGACTCATAAGATTGAGTGAAGAGCCTTTGGCGATGATTGAATCGCTCAAAGCTGGGCAATCTGGAGGTCACGGGTTCAAATCCCGCCGCCGACACATTTCTTTTAATGCTGCATCCTGTAAATGTCTCGCACTAGCTTGGCACTCATGAACCAGCCCACTGGGCCAAGGACGAGTCCAGATGCGATTATCCCAAGGGCGTTCTCTTTCATGCTGGAGTCATAGGCAACCTTTTCTCCCTTAGCGGGAACCTCCTCAACTGCTCCTGAGATGTATCTGCCAATGAAATGAAGCTTATCAGCTAGAGTCGGGTTTTGTGCGCTTGGCGATGGGCATTCCTGCTCCATTGCCTTGAGTTTCCTTTGTAATTGGTCCTGTAGCATAGAGCATACCAACTTAGGAGGTTTTATAAAGATATTTGAGCAACATTGCCTATTTTTAATATTTATCATAAAAATTTTATGCATAATCTTAAAAATAGTTAATTAATAAAGAAATTTTCCAAATATTCATCAGAAACCATCAGATATTAAAGCGGGATTAGATTCATTATCCCTTTGGGGGATTCAATTTTGGCTGCTCTTTGCAGTGGAACCGCTGCATTTTCAGAAGATTCCACTCGAAGGGCCTATAAATATAGCCAAATAGTATTCAGATCATGGGGGGAAATATACCAAAGATTATTGAAAGCGCCAGCTCCGTGAGGGATCTGGAGGCCAGGCTTAGAGAAGATGGGCATAGCTTCCGCACTATTGGTGGACTTAAAGCCTTTGCCAAAAAAGAATGGGAAAATCACCAGTGGCCGGCTGTTGAAAGGATTCTGGACGCTCCTTTGGAAGAGGGTATTTTTCCAACAGTTAGCTTTAAGTCTGAAGGAGTCGAATATGTTCTCCACGGGATAGTTCATGGTGGCAACAGAATTATTACACCTGGCTTTGGTGCGGACCCAGAGGTAAAAAGATATTTCAAAGATTCCGCTCTGGAAATTGTCAGTCCATCATTTGGCCAGAGGAGATCATTTTTTATAGATCTTTCTTCAGACCTTGGACAAGGGTGCCTGCTTGAGCAAGGGATGTCTAATCTGGTTGGATTTGCAAAAAAATACGAGTTGAAAGATCACACCTGTGACAGGAAAACCATTAAACTGCCTCCAATAGTCAAGCTTGCCATAACACCGCCACTTATTGCTTCATTCCTCGTAATTTTTCCACCACTTTTTGGATTGACCTATCTAATTGCCTCAAAGATAAAGGATCCAAAAGACACAAAAGAGGCTTTTCTATACACCATAATGAAATCTTTGAAGGATCCCAGATACCAACTAAAGGCATTCCAAGTTCAAACAGCAGCTGAGCTGCCCCAGCCTCTAGATATGGAATTGGAAAATATGATTGAGAAGGGTTCAGCAAGGCAGTGGTTCATGCGATTGTACGCCTGTCAGCCTCGCCTTCCAACCACAGCAGAACGCTCCTTCTGGACAGCGAGACAAATGGAGAAATACGCAAAGAAAAACGGGATGCAAAAGCTTCACTACATAGGTGGTGCGGGACACACTTCACAGATTAAATATTGCCTTGAGCACCCGGAATATGATTTGGAAGCAGCCTGTAGGTACAAAAAAGAGCGCCACCATCATTAATTTTTTATACTTGAGTTTTTTCTCGCCTTTTCATGAGGCTCATCATTGTCCGGCACGGGGAAACAGACTTCAACAAGAATGCAATAATGCATGGGCAGGTAAACACCCAACTCAATAAAAAGGGATTTGAACAGGTCGCCAAACTTGCTGAGCGTCTCAAGAACGAAAAGATGGACATTATTTTCACAAGTGACCTGGACCGGGCACAGCAGACTGCAATGGGCATTGCGCAGTATCACAAGGCCCCAATAATCACCACTGAACAGCTCCGTGAGCGCAGCCACGGGGTTTTTGATGGCAAGCCTGCCTTGGAGTATATTAATTTCATCAAGAAGTACGGTCTAAACCGTGTCACTTTCAAGCCAGATGGCGGTGAGAGCTACCCAATGGTTAAAGTGAGGGCACAAAAATTCCTGGATAGCATCATGGGGAAATACAAGAACAAAACTGTGCTAATATCCTCCCATGGTGCTTTCAACCGCCAGCTCCTGGGCATTCTTTTGGAAATTCCAATTGAGCAGGCTGTTGACCTGGCTCAGGGGAACGCATGCCTGAACATTGTTGATGTAAATGAAAGAGGGAAACATGAGGCCAAGGTGATTGGCTGTGTCAAGCACCTCTAGCAAGGTTTTTAAGTTCCGGCCCCATTTCTTGTCCTATTGCCGGGTTGGCAGAATGGCTATTGCGCTCGCCTCGAAAGCGTGTCCCTACCAAGGGTTCCAGGTTCGAGTCCTGGGCCCGGCG
>CAIWSB010000107.1 GCA_903915225.1 uncultured Candidatus Woesearchaeota archaeon | reverse complement strand
TAGCCCTCACCTGTTACTGCAAACGGGCTTTACGGCAGGGTTGAAGCTGAATTGAGGCTTGTCGCAGGCTTAAGGGTCCCTGGTTGGACGCTGAGGCCCTGTCCTATAGGGTGGTTCTTTGAAGGAACCGAGTCAGGTCAGGAATGAAGCAGCTCTAACTTTTTGGAAACACGCTTATAGGGGCGCGGGGCAGAGAATAATCAGGGGTTAACCCTTAATCATGCGACATTCCGAAATGAGGCGTGCCTGCTTTTATTCCACTATAATCGCGGGCTTACCCGGCATTGCATTCTTGGATTTCTGCTCAGAGGATTTTTCCTCAAGAACTACCTTTAGGTTGGGAAACTCAGCAGTCAAATCAGCGAGGGCAGCCAGTTCATCATCGCGGGTGAGGGTTGCTAGCGGCACCGAACCTTGCTTTTTGGCTACCCTTTCAACAATCTTGCTTATTTCCCCACCATGGGGCTTTAGCTCTTGGTTTGACATTAGGCCTTGCATTACAGCTTTCATATCTGTTATTGGCATCTTGCTTTTGAGTAGTGCAAATGCAGTGAACTTCCATTGAGCTGCACAGAAGAGTGTGACTGAAGCAAGTTTTTCCTTGTTTAGTAGCTTGGCAATTGAGGCAATGTCATCGCGGACAGCTGCCTTGACGGACTCAATGCCTTCGGCGCGCGCATCAATCCATTGGGCATCCTGTTTTGGCCATTCCTGCTGAACAATTAATGAGGTTTCACCAAGCCTGTGCCAAATCTCCTCACTTGTGTGTGGTATGAATGGGGCGAACAGCAGCGCAACGCGGCGCAGGCAGTAGCCCATTGCGCCCTCATCACTTAGTTTGTAGCGGGAGAGCTCGTTCACAAAGTTCATTATCTCTGTGAGTGCCAGCGAGAATTCGAAGTTCTCTATATGGCCTGTGACAATCTCTGTTAGCCTGTTCACGCGGCTGAGCATGAAGCGGTCGGGATTGTTCAGCTTGCCTTTCCCAGGTGTATGTGGGAGTGGCTTTTCAGCCAGACTATACAGCTTATTTATGAACCTGAAAATGCCCTCAATGCCAGCATCGCTCCAATCCAACTGCTTCTCTGGCAGGGCTGCGAAGAGTATGAAGAAGCGAGCAGTATCCGGGCCATACTTCTCAATAATTGGCTTAGGCTCAACAACATTCCCCTTTGATTTGGACATCTTTGCCCCATCCTTAACAACAAGCCCTTGGCTGAGGAGCTTGTTGAATGGCTCGCTGAGCTTTGTAAGCCCCAGGTCGCGTAGTACACGGCAAATGAATCTTGAATATAGCAAATGGAGAATGGCGTGCTCAATCCCGCCGATGTACTGGTCCACCGGGAGCCACTTCTCAACCTCTTTCTTTTCAAACATCCCCTTCTCATATTTGGGCGAGCAATACCTAAAGAAGTACCATGAGGAGTCCACAAAAGTGTCCATTGTGTCTGTCTCTCGTGTTGCAGGGCCGCCGCATTTAGGGCACGTTGTGTTGACAAAGCTGCTGGATGTGCCTACTGGATTTCCTTCTCCTGTGAATTTTACATCCTCTGGCAGCAGCACAGGGAGCTGATCTTCTGGAACAGGGAGTGCGCCGCATTTCTTACAATATACTATAGGTATGGGGGTTCCCCAGTACCTTTGCCTGGAAATGAGCCAGTCACGGAGCTTGTATTGAGTGCAGCGTTTTCCCCATTCTTTCTTTTCAAGGAACTTAGAGATATCCTCCATTGCATCTCTGTTCTGTGAGCCATTGAACTCTCCCGAGTTCACCAGGGTTCCGTCATCAATAAAAGCCCGGGTCATGCGATCGGGGCGGAGCTCGTAAGCATCAGGTGCAATAACCACCTTGATAGGGAGCTTGTACTTCTTTGCAAACTCAAAGTCACGCTGATCATGGGCAGGAACAGCCATGACTGCACCAGTGCCATATTCAAGTATGGCGTAGTCTGCGATGTAAAGGGGGCACTCGTCTCCGTTCACTGGATTGATGAAATACTTGCCAATGAACATTCCCTCCTTGGGCTTGGTTTCATCCCTCCTGTCGATGAGGCTCTCTTTCTTGACTTTCTCTACAAATTCCTTAACCTGGGCTTCATAAGGTGTGCCCTTTGTCAGCTCTAAAACCAGCGGGTGCTCCGGAGCAAGCACAAGATAGGTTATTCCATAAACTGTGTCCGGGCGGGTTGTGAATGTTGAGAGCGTCTTGTCGCTATCTTTTATTTTGAAGAAAATCTCCGTGCCCTCGCTCTTGCCAATCCAGTTCTCCTGCATGACCCTCACTCTTGGAGGCCAGCCGTCAAGCTGCTTTATTCCCTCAAGGAGCTCTTCAGTGTACTCAGTTATCTTGAAGAACCACTGGCTGAGCATCTCCTGCCTCACTTCTGTTTCGCAGCGCCAGCATTTCCCCTGGATGACCTGCTCATTGGCCAGAGACGTGCCGCAGTTTGGGCACCAGTTGACCGGGGCTTCCCTCTTGTATGCCAGACCCTTCTTGAACATCTGTATGAAAAGCCACTGGTTCCATTTGTAGTATTCTGGTCTGCATGTAACAACCTCGGCAGACCAATCATAGCTCAGACCGAGGGCTTTCATCTGCTCCTCTATTTTTGTTACATTAGTGAGCGTCCATTCCTTTGGGTTAATTTTTTGCTTTATTGCCGCATTTTCAGCAGGGAGCCCGAAGCTGTCGAAACCCATAGGATAGAGCACGTGGAAGCCCTGCATCCTCTTGTACCTGGCTAGGGTATCACCAATGGAATAATTCCGAAGGTGCCCCATGTGGAGCTTGCCTGAGGTGTAAGGGAACATCTCAAGGCAGTAGAATTTCCTCTTGGGATTCTTGGCCCTAGTGAATGCATTTGCTTTGGCCCATTCTCCCTGCCATTTCTGGGCGATTTTGTTGTGCTCTATTTCCATTGGTTGGGAGTAGAGAGCAGGGGTTTAAGAGTTTTTTCATAAAATTTAAAAACAGTGTTGGCATATTTAAGAGAAAAGGGGTGAATGCAATAGCGAAGAGTACAATTATTGGGTTCATTTTAGTCTTTCTCCTTGTTGGTTTAGAAGTGGTTTATTCAGATACACAAATCAAGGCTTTTAGTAAAGCAAATCTACAATGTATTAGTGAATATGGAACCACTTGCTCTGGTTCAATGACTGCTTGGAAGGAATTGAATGGTACCTCTTGGACATCCTGTCCCGGGTTGCCTTGCTCAAAGGATTATGGTTTTTATAAATATTCAGGATTAAGCGGACAAGAAACTATATCTTTGACTTGTGACGACAACACTCAGGCCGGATGCTCATGCGGATGTGATTATATTAATAGGAATTATGGGACCTGTGCCGCACAAACAGGAAAATCAGGCGCAAGCGCTCTTTGTGCTTATGGAGTAAGCTACGATGCTCAAGGAAGGGTCATAACTTTGGGGAACAACGCCGCCTTTGTCAACTGCTACTACCGCCCCAACGGGTACACATGCGGCACAGGAAAATGTGATGGGGCTGGAATGTGCATCACCACCACCACATCAACAACAATAATAACCTGCACAGAGGATGATGGCGGGAATAAAGTCTTGGTTGCTGGAACATGCCTCAGTGAATCAAAAAGTTATCCAGATTATTGCATGTCCTCCACCCAGATTCGCGAGTGGTACTGCCCTTCACCAGGGGGAGTATGCACTTACGCGGAGACTACTTGTGGTTCGGGAAAACAGTGCATAGGCTCACCAGGCTACTGTGGAACCACTACTTCCTCCACCAGCAGAAGTACATCAAGCACATCTT
Organism: uncultured Candidatus Woesearchaeota archaeon; assembly: GCA_903915225.1. Taxonomy (GTDB): domain Archaea; phylum Nanobdellota; class Nanobdellia; order Woesearchaeales; family B29-G15; genus B29-G15. Next base: position 3,790 of record CAIWSB010000107.1, on the reverse strand, counting down.
CTTCTAGCAGCAGCAGTACCTCCTCCACATCCAGCACATCAACGACCATTGAAAATACTCCCCCGGTCTATGGTGGGTATCAGTACGTGAGCGGCGCCTCATATGTTAGTGGCAGCGACTATTGGGTGAAGGGAGCTAATGATTTTAAGATAACAATAACGCACAGCGATGCTGGCACTGGCCCCAGAACCCAGTACATTTCATTCGCAAAAGACGCTTGCACCCCCAACTCCTGCGGGGGTGCCCCTAATGAGATAAAGTCCGATGCGATGAAGGACAACAACTTTTTGTTGACAGATTTGATGGTTGCTGATACTTACCTTGATATCAACGGCGTGAGTTGCGCTCCTGGTCATACAAGCTGTACTGATAGTGATTTTGCCCTGCAGTGGAACACCAATGTGAAAAACACCTGTTCAGATTGGGACTACAAAATATTTACTTACTGTTACGATGTTGCCGGGAACGGTTTGGGATATACGGATCTAGGCATCTGGCTCAAAGTGGATAATTCTGCTCCCACCACACCAACCATATCTGCTCCAAGCTCAACAGTGTGCCAGGGCACATCCCCCACTATAGACTGGAGCGACTCCACAGACAGCCGTTCTGGTGTTGCGAGCTACAATCTCCAGGTGGACAACAATGCAGATTATTCCAGTACAGAGTGTACTGCTGCCCCAACTGTCAGCCAATACTCCGGTTGTTCCCTAGCATCTCGCAATTACGTGTATAATGCACATGTTCAGCCAGTTGACCGTGTTGGCAACCTTGGCAGTTATTCAGCCACACAAAGCTTCACTGTTGGCGATGCAGCCTGTGACAACGTCGCAAAAGGAGGGAGCTGCGGCGCCGATAGCTGCACCTCGACCCTTCTTCAAACGGGTAAGACCTGCAGCAGCAGCTGCACTTGCGCCTTTGCGAATAGCTATACCTGTACTTCAGCGAATGAATGCGGTTCTGCAGTAACCTGCGGGGGTAACAGTTACCGCTGTCGTTATTCAGGAGGATCTTATCAATGGGTGACTTCCCTTGGTACAGAAAGCTCATGTACAGATGGCCATGACAACGATTGCGATGGGCTTACAGACTACGCTGATACTGCGGATTGCTTAGAAAATACTCCCCCCGTCTATGGTGGGTATCAGTACGTGAGCGGCGCCTCCTATGTTAGTGGCAGCGACTATTGGGTGAAGGGTGGCAATGATTTTAAATTAACAATAACCCATAGCGATGCTGGCACGGGCCCCAGAACCCAGTACCTTTCATTTGCCAAAGACGCTTGCACCCCCAACTCCTGCGGAGGTGCCCCTAATGAGATAAAGTCCGATGCGATGAAGGACAACAACTTTTTGTTGACAGACTGGATGGTTGCTGATACCTATCTTGATATCAACGGAGTGAGTTGCGCTCCTGGTCATACAAGCTGCACAGACAGTGATTTCGCTCTCCAGTGGAACACCAATGTGAAAAGCACCTGTTCTGATTGGGACTACAAAATATTTACTTACTGTTACGATGTGGCTGGAAACGGTTTGGGGTATACTGACTTAGGCATCTGGCTCAAAGTGGATAATTCTGCTCCCACCACACCAACCATATCTGCTCCAAGCACGAGTGTGTGCCAACCTCAAAATCCCATTATAGACTGGAGCGACTCCACAGACAGCCGCTCTGGTGTTGCGAGCTATAATCTCCAGGTGGACAACAATGCAGACTACTCCAGCCCAGAGTGCATCGTGGCCCCAACAGTGAGCCAATACTCTACATGTTCCCTAACATATCGTAATTACGTGTATAATGCCCATGTTCAGCCCGTTGACCGTGTTGGCAACCTGGGCAGTTATTCAGCCACACAAAGCTTCACTGTTGGTGATGCAGCCTGTGACAACGTCGCAAAAGGAGGGAGCTGCGGCGCCGATAGCTGCACCTCGACCCTGCTTCAGACAAGCATGACCTGCAGTAACAGCTGCACCTGCGCCTTTGCGAATAGCTATACCTGTACTTTGGCGAATGAATGCGGTTCTGCAGTAACCTGTGGGGGTAGCAGTTACCGCTGCCGTTATTCGTTAGGGTCTTATCAATGGGTAACTTCTCTGGGTACAGAAAGCTCATGTACAGATGGCCATGACAATGATTGCGATGGGCTTACAGACTACGCTGATACTGCGGATTGCGTAGATACCACCCCCCCATTGTTCGGCGGCTTCAAGTATGTGAGCGGTGCCTCCTACGTGAGCGGTTCAGATTATTGGGTAAAGGCAGGTAACAATTTCAAGATACGTATAAATCATTCGGACACCTTTTCTAACATGAAGGTCCAATACCTGTCCTATGCCAAGAGTGATTGCGATCCTGGGAGCTGCGGTGCCTCACCCAACCAGATAAAGTCCAACGCAAGCCGGCAATACAGCTGGGCTCTTAAGGATATGATTACTGATGATAATTCCCTAGATATCAACGCAGTGGGTTGCACTCCCGGCCATACAAGCTGCAATGATAAGGACATCTCATTTGAGTGGACGGCAAATGTGAAGTCAACATGCACTGGCGACTATAAGCCCCACACATATGCCACAGATGTGCCTGGAAATGTTGTTGGATGGACCGATCTAGGCATCTGGCTAAAATGCGATAATTCTGCTCCCACCACCCCGACAATGTCTGCTCCAAGCTCAACAGTGTGCCAAGGCACATCTCCGCTTATAGACTGGAGCGATTCCACAGACAGCCGTTCAGGTGTTGCGAGTTACAATCTCCAGGTGGATAACAATGCAGATTATTTAAGCCAGGAATGCACCGCTGCCCCAACAGCAAGCCAATACTCCACATGTTCCCTTAATCGCAATTACTTGTACAATGCCCATGTTCAGGCAGTTGACCGTGTTGGCAACCTTGGCAGCTATTCAACCACATTAAGTTTTACTGTTGGTGATGCTGCCTGCGACAACATTGCAAAGAATGGAGCATGCGGCGTAGATGTCTGCAGCACAACCACACTGCAGATTAGCAAGAAGTGTGATTCAAGCTGCGCCTGCGTTCCAACATCTAGTGTTGTGTGTGATGCAACCAAAGAATGCACTTCATTAACATGCGGTGGAACTAGTTATACATGCCGCTACTCAAATTCAGGAAGCTATGGGTGGGTCTCTGGCAGCCTTGGCACAGAGACCAGCTGTTCAGACACCCATGATAACGATTGCGATGGGCAAAAGGACATTTATGATAAGGACTGCAAGAAAGTGGATGGCCAACCATGCACATTAGCACTGGAGTGCAAGAGCGGGCTTTGCGACAATGACAACCAAGGGGCTACCTATGATCCTTATAAAGACGATGGCTGGTGCTTCAATAAAACCAAAGCGAAGCCCTACTTAGACAATCAGGATTTTAATTGTGAAATCTCAACTGGCCAGGGGAGTGCGGTTTGCGATGAATTCCGTAACGGTACAGATTGCAGCTACCTTGATGGGAGGCATTCCATATGTGGTAAGACTTGCCTGCTGGAGAACCGGGACACCAGCCAAAAGGATTGCCTATCAGCTGGTGTGAACTGCATAAAATCCTACACCTGGATAAAGGCAGGTGAGACAAATGTCCCTTTGCAAGCCAATAAATGGGAGTACGCATTGAATGACCTCACCACGCAGCAATGCTGCGGCGATGATACTAATGAGACAGTAAATAGCCGCAAAACCGGCTGCATAACCAACTGTGCAACTAACGATTATCCTCCCTTTGCAACATTACCCACAGATACTGTCTGCTGCAACTCCCCAAGGGATTGTGT
>CAIWSB010000106.1 GCA_903915225.1 uncultured Candidatus Woesearchaeota archaeon | reverse complement strand
GTTGAACCACTTTACTGTTCCTTCCATTTTAATTTCCTCCTACTCAAATAACACAGAGAAAGAGTCCCAAAGAACCCAACACCCCGTATTATTGTTAATTATATTGCAATTTCACCCTTATTTTTAAAGCTTTGGGTGGTTGCAAATCAACCTCATTGTGGCGGAACAGAATTCTCTGCAGGTTTCTTCTCTTCCTTCTTCTTACTTGGAGTTAACGTCAATGCAGAAATCCCGGTGAAGAATAGTATTTCGCCCAGAAAGATGGTTGAATAGCCAAAAATGAACGCTCGGTTTTTGGCAGCATAATAGCTGTCATAATTTGCCCAGCGATCTGTTTCACCATGGTTTGCAAGATAGCTTTGCAAGTTTTCAGCCAATCCGCTTGCAGTTGCGATTTCATCTGCGTAAGGATTTATTCCCTCCCTTGGCAGATTAGTATCAGAAATGGCGGCCTCAAGCTCATCAATTGCCTTGAGTTCTGGTTTAACCCCCGGCCTTCCATCCTTGATTGCCTCTGTGAGCGCTTCTTTTGCACTCTCACAAGATTCCAATGCCCAACTGGGATCAGGCGCATAAGATTCATCAGCAAGAAGCCCCTCTGCATTTGCTAATGCGTATGATGCAGATGCATAGGAAGAGCTGACTGCATACAATTCGCGACGCAGTCCATCCAATTTTTGTTTCAAATCTTCATATTCTTTGGCAGTTGTCGGGGTTGCACCATTGAAAGAGGCATTCATATCTGCCAATTCATGGGAAAGAGCATCCACTTTTTCCATAAGGGACGGAATGCCTTCTAGTTTCTCTTGAATAGAGTTAACAACCTGTTCAGCCTTAACTGGGTCGGGGAAGTCGCCTCTGTAAGTGAGCGCTTCTGCAGCGGTCCTCAGGCCTGAACTGGCTACAAAAACATGTCTGTAACCCTCAAGATGATAAGCTTCTCCTCTTGCTTTGGCATAATCAATTCCTGTCCCCAAAGCTGAGAGAACAATTGCGCCTGAAGCTATTATAGCAATGTTCCTTAACCGCAATTTTGTTTTGGGTTGTACCATCTTATTTCTTTTCCTCAGGTTTTGCTGCTGCCCCTTTTGGAGGAGCCGTCTGCTTCAGAACAGTGTATATGAGTCCTGAAAAAGCAAAGATTCCTCCCAATATTATAGCTGCTGTGCTGTAATTGCATGCATTCCTGCTGGCATTATCAATTCCATTTACCAAGTCAGGCTGCACCTGATGCCCATCCATCTTGTCCCAGAGCCTCTCGTCAATGCTTTTGGCCACTGCAACGTGCTTGTCATATGCGTTAAGGCTACTTGCACTTGTCGGGTCAATGGCCGTGGCGTTTATTCCTTCCATGAGCCCATTTACTTCAGTGATATAACCATCGAGGCCTTTCATTCCATAATTTTTAGCATCTTTAAGCTCGTCCAATGCCCATGAGCATCCTTGCTCTGCCAAGGTCGGATTATTGTACATTGTCCTGTCCTTGAGGAAAAGAGTTGCGAGGTGTATGTGGGTTTTCAGAGTCTCGGCCTGCACTTTTGAAATCTCGAGCCCATCCACCTTTTGCTCAAGCGCAACCAGCATCTCTTCGTAAGGCTGGAATTCCTCTTCTGTATCTGGCCCAAATGTTTCCTGGTTGCCTAGCTCCTGCTGCATCTGGGCAGCGGTGTTCTCCAAACCTGCTTGCAACTCAGATCCCGATGGAGATTCCATCTGAGCCAGGTCCACAAGCTGGCGGGCATAAATCGGATCAGGGAATGCTGGAACTGGGGTAAGCTGGCGGATTGTAAGTCTCAAATTCATCCTGGCATTGAATGTGTTATCATACGCCTCGAGATGCTTGAACTCATTATAATTCCTGAAGGCCTGAACCCCTGTAAAGCCTGCTGCCAATGCAACAGTTGTCATGCCGATAACAAATGCCCTTTTCATGTTGAATTTTGCCATGTCAATCAGTCTCCTAGATGCTCATTTGAAAATCCTAATATGTTATCACGATAGAATAACAAATTATTTATAAAGATATGGGTGATTCCCCCTCTCGCCCTCTAAGGTATTGTGTTAAAGTTGCTATTTATCCACAAACAAAAATGCATTCTGCCCAGACTGCGCCTCATCAACAACCGCATCTTTGCAGTCGCAAAAATAGTCCGGGGCAATTATATCTCTGTAAACCTTCCCTTCATCACAGCCCAATCTCACCTTTTTGAACCAAACCAGGCTGCCGTAATCAAAGCTCACGCGGCCGCACTCATCCAGCTCCAACCCACAAGCGTTAGTAAGCTCGCCTTTTGGGGCAACCACATCCACATCTAACACTTTGGAGAGCCTTCGTGCAACGTTATCTTCTCCTTTGCCGGTATCGCATGAACTCAGCAGGACTACTGCATCATCGGAGAACAGCGGGGCATAGGAATTGAAGGCGCTGGCATTTGCCATGCTGACATAATCAAGGAGGCCTAGTGCGAAAAACGACCTATCGCCATGGAAAGAGAGTATCAGGGCATCAATTGGCTTGATAATTGAATAATCCCTCAATGCATTGAAAAGCTCCCCTTTAGAGCTGACTCGTTTGCAGAATAGCTTGTAGCCAGGCATCTGGGCAAACTCATACTCCAAATACTCTTCCTCATATTTTGACATGCCATTGTAGTCGTAAGTTGTTATCAGTGCCAGAGCCAGTTTCTTTCCCTCAACCTGCTGGCTCATTCTCTCAAGTTCGGAAGCGGGAAAAGCATCAATAACTTCTTTTTCAGGATTGGGTTTTGGTGGAAAACATGGCCAGTAGGGCGAACAGCTCACAAGGAGACCAAAACCTGCACCACCTATACACGCAGTTACTCCTAAGATAGTTATTGCTTTACCTATCCCTTTGGCGATTTTTCCCATCTTCTTATCACATAATGTCATTTATCAACAAATAAAAATGCGTTCTGCCCTGACTGCGCCTCATCAACAATCGCATCCTTGCAGCCGCAAAAACTCTCAGGAAGTATGCGGTTCATTACAAAATCCCCTTCATCGCAATCAACTCGAATTCTCTTAAATAAGACCAACTTATCACTGTTAAAAGTGGGTCTCCCGGATTCATCCGCAGTAATCCTTGCATCGCCGGACAGGACATATCTTGGAGCAATCACATCAACTCCTAAAGCATCAGCAATGTGTGTGGCAATATTTGATTCCCCTTCACCTGTTTTGCAGGAGTCAAGCAGGACCACGGCATCCTCTGCGAAGAGGGGGGAGTAAGAATTAAAACAACTAGCATTGTAAACATTGATCTGCTCATCCTCTGCAACGTCGATACCTGTTCTGGAACCATGAAACGAAAGTATAAGGGCATCGATTGGCTTAATTAGCGAATAGTCCCTTAAGGCATTAAACAATTCATCCCTTGATGAGACCTTTTGGCAGTAAAGTACATATTCGGGTATTGAGGCGAATTCACATCTCATCTCTACTTTGGTCCATTTAAACGCGTCATTATAATCATAAGTAGTGATAAGCTCCAACGCCATCTTCTTACCGGAAACACTCTGCTTCATCCCTTCAAGCTGTGACCCTGGGAATGCATCTATTACCTCCGCAGCCGGATTTGGGATCGGAGGAAAATATGGTTTTCGCAGTGCCAGCTGGTAGGAAGCGTCTTGGACTCTAAAACCAATTGTTGTGAGCACGAGACCAGCAATGTAAGCAATTATTGCCCCAGAAACAATTGTTTTTATTTCGTCCATTTTAAATATCTCCGCTTCCCTCTTGAAATACAATGGGATTGCCAAAGGTGGGAACATATTTTTTTATAAGGACCACAAGTTCCTGCCTCATGGTTTCCTCCAGGGCTAGTAACCTCTCAACTGTTTCTTTATTTCCCATTTTACTTGTCCACCACGAGGAAATCATCGCGCCCAGAACGCGTTTCATCAACAACTGCATCCTTGCAGCCGCAGTGAGAGATTTGAGCAACACAATCTTCGTCAATAGACCCCTTATCACAATATTCCCTTAGTTTCTCGAACCGAACAAAATTGGCATAATTGAAACTCAGTCTCCCAGATTCATCGCAAGCCAACTCATCAACCCTTTCATCCAGGCTGATATCCGCTTGGGTTCCCAAAGGCACTCTTGGTGCAATCACATCAACCCCCAAAACATCAGCCAGGTGTGTGGCGATATTAGATTTCCCTTTACCTGTGGAGCAGGAGTATAGCAAAACAACTGCATCTTTTTCAAAAAGGGGAGCATAATGTCTGAAAGACCCTGCCACGTTAAACGTGTTTACCTCTCCCAGGAATGACACTTCAAACGCTGAACCATTTCCATGGAAAGCTAGTATAAGGGCATCGATGTCTTTAACTAGGGAATAATCCCTAAGTGCATTAAACAACTCGCCCCTGGAGTTGACTCTTTGGCAAAATAATTCGTATCCAGGTATTCTGGTGAAGTTGGCTTGAAGGGTATCCTCTAAACCAACATTCGCCCCGTTGTAATCATCGGTTGTTATCAATGCCAAGGCCATTTTTTTGCCAGCAACCCGCTCTCTCATTCCTTCGAGTTCTGGTTCGGGGAAAGCATCAACGACTTCGACTTGAGCATTTGGGACAGGCGGATGATATGGAAAGAATCGTGCAACTTGGGAGTAAATCCCGAAGCCTCCACCAAGAAAAAAACCTGAGATTACTAAATAATTTCGCGCTTGCTCCAAAAAATCCAAAATTTTTCTCATTTTAATATATTGTTACTACTTCAGAATAACAAATTATTTATAAAGATATGGGTGGTTAACATATATTTCTAGATATCACTGTGATATGTAGAAATATTTAGAATTTTGAATTCTCGAGGAGAAAAATTCGCCTTGCAAAAACTAGGTTTTCATATGTTTTAAACCAGTTAGCTTATTGGAGTTTAACAGGCATATAGTTATGGCCGGATTATTCTAAAATCTGATTTTGCAAACCCAAATATATTCTCCATTTATTGTTATGATTCGCCAATATATTATTAAACCGAAAATCCATATAGAAACCAATGAAAATCTACTTCGCAGCATCAATTCGCTCTGGGCGTGATATGGCTCCAACTTATGGGCAGCTAATTGGTTATCTAAAATCCAAGGGCCATGAGGTTTTGACAGAGCATATCGGGGACTCAAACCTCACAGGGGCTGGAGAAAAGTGGATGACTGACAACGAGATCTTCACCCGCGATCTTAGGTTGCTGGCAAGGTCGCATGTCACAATAGCCGAGGTAACAACTCCTTCAACAGGTGTTGGCTACGAAATTGGTTTCTCGCTCAACCTGGAGCACCGTGTGCTTTGCCTCTACCAACATCAGCCTGATAGAAAGCTCTCAGCAATGATTGCAGGAAACCCAAGGATGACTGTAAAGGAGTATAATACAATAGAAGAGGCCTGCCAGCATATGGATGATTTCATCCAGAAGATGCTACTTTAGCAGCATAATCGCAGTACTCGCATTTCTCACTCTTTTCAGGAAGTGGCCCTTTCAGGGTTTCAATTGCCTTTCTGAAAAGCTCCTGGGCGTGCTCAACTGAGGTTGGCATCTTTACAGGATCAATCTTGAATATTACGCGGTCTTCCAGTGGCTTATCGCCAGCCAAAACCTCTATTGGATGGAAGAACAGGAGATATGCAAAGTCCTCGGTTGGGAACCCCTCGCAGCGTATTAGAAAATTGTAAATGTCAAGTTGGCTCTGGTAGTGCCCAGCACTGTTCTCGTTGAGCGGAAATCCGCGCGTCTTAAAATCCAGGACAACCAGCTTGCCATCCTTTTCAAGCAAATCATCAACACATCCGCGAAGCTGGTTTCCTTCGGAATCCATGTGGCTTAGGCCGGTATGAAAATTTCTCCAAACCTCGAGTTTTTTTGCATCAGAATAAAGCCTGAAACCATCCAGGTGGGCTATCTCCGGAGGCACCTCTCCCTTGGCCCTGTATCCATCAAAATGCTTCTTTAGGACAATATCCATCCCAGAAGGTAGGCTTGGGAAAATTCCTTTCGGGCGGGAAACCTTTCCATTTAAGTGGAGCCAAAAGCAGCGCGGGCAATCCTCCAATACTGAAAGCGAAGTTGGTGAAAGCTTGTATAGCATATTAAAAATGGAGTCTTGGCATCCTTAAATACCTATGGCAAATATACACCTGGAGAGAAGTAATAATCCTTCTTTGACAATTCAATCATTTGTTATTGAAACTCACTTGTGAGTAACTTTATCACAAGACTTGCGCAGCACATATCTTTTTAAACCCCCTTTTCTTTGAGAGTCCAATGATTTCTGAAAAGGCCAAGCCGGATTCTGAGGCAACTATATGGGGTATTTTGCACCCTCTTGTCTCAAAATGGTTCTTCACGAAATTCGAGGGTTTTTCAGAGCCGCAAAAGTTTGGCATAATGGAGGTTCACTCCAGAAACAACACTCTAATCACAGCCCCCACAGGAGGAACAAAAACTCTCACCGCGTTCCTGGGAATCCTTAATGAGCTTATTGACTCCAGCCTAAAGGGAATCCTTCAGAATAAGGTTTATTGCGTATATGTCTCCCCATTAAAGGCCCTAAACAATGATATCCAAAAGAATCTCTTGGGGCCGCTCAAGGAGATAGAGGAAATGCATGGCAAACCACTGGGAATAAACGTGAATGTCCGCACAGGTGATACCCCTGCTGCCAAGCGCTCAGCAATGCTGAAGAAATCCCCCCACATCCTTATCACAACCCCTGAAACACTGGGGATTTTGCTCAACGCCCCAAAATTTGTGCAGCACCTGGCTGACGTGCAATGGCTGATTGTGGATGAAATCCATTCTGTTGCAGAAAACAAGCGTGGCACTCATTTGGCCCTGTCAATGGAGCGCCTTCAGCTACTTTCACCGGGCATGTGCCGCATTGGCCTCTCAGCAACAATCGCCCCCATTGATGAGGTGGCAAAGTTCCTTGTGGGTTCTGAGCGGGACTGCAAGGTTGTGAATGTCCAGTTCCTGAAGGTCAAGGATTTCAAGGTTGTGGCCCCGTTGAAGGACATGGTGGAATCACTTTACGATTCACGGCAGGGGGCGCTCTTCAGCACTTTGCATGAGCTGATTGAGCAGCACAAGACAACCCTTATTTTCACAAACACCCGAGCTGGCACAGAGCGCGTTGTGCATTTTCTCAAGGAGCTCTACCCAAAATTCTACAATGAGGCGAATATTGGGGCGCATCACGGTTCGCTGTCAACAAGGCACCGCACTAAAATAGAGGAGATGTTGAAGAATGGCGAATTGAAAGTGGCTGTGTCCAGCACATCGCTTGAACTCGGTATAGATATAGGCTACATAGACTTAGTGGTTTGCCTTGGCTCGCCAAAGTCAGTTGCCAGATTTCTCCAGCGAGCAGGCCGCGCCGGGCACAAACTGCATGAGACAGTGAAGGCCAGGATGTTGGTGCTTGACCGGGATGACTTGGTGGAGTGCAGCGTGCTCCTCAAGGCAGCAATTGAAGGGGAAATTGACCGCATTGCCATTCCAAAGAACTGCCTGGATGTTCTCGCCCAGCATATATTCGGGATTGCCATCAACCAGAGAATCCATGTTGATGAACTTTTCAAGATAATCAAGCGCGCGTACCCTTACGAGGCCCTAACTCGGGAGGATTTCATAGGGGTTGTCAAATACCTGGCTGGAGCATACGCCTCCTTGGAAACCAGAAGCGTTTATGGGAAAATAACGTATTATGAGGATACTGGTATGATTGGCAGGCGCGGGAAAATGGCCCGGGTCATTTACATGACGAACCTTGGTACAATACCAGACCAGCGGGGCATGGTTGTAAAGGTGGGTGAGCTGCCAATTGGTAAGATTGATGAGAATTTCCTTGAAAAACTTCGACGTGGTGATATCTTTGTCCTTGGCGGCAGCACATACAGGTTCCTGTTCGCCCGCGGCCAGGTTGCCCAGGTTGAGGCAGCCTATGACTCCTTGCCAACAGTGCCTTCGTGGGTTTCAGAGATGCTGCCGCTGAGCTTTGACTTGGCAAGGCGCGTAACCCATTTCAGGCACCTTATGCAAGAAATGCTGGCCTCTGGCTTCCAGAAGCAGCACATATTGGAATTCATCAATAGCCATCTTTATGTTGACGAGAACTCAGCAGAGGCAATCTATCAGTACTTCCTTGAGCAGCACCTTTTCGCCAAGATCCCCAAGGAGACAGATTTGCTGATTGAGCAGGTTACTTCGGAGGATGAACGCTACACAATTGTCCACTCACTCTATGGCCGGCGCGTGAATGATGCCCTCTCACGCGCATTGGGTTTTGTTGTGAGCAAGCTTCAGGGTATTGATGTGGAGGTTTCAATAAGCGACAACGGGTTCATGCTGAAAGCCAAGAAGCACCTTGATGTCAAGAAGGCAATTGGTGTACTGAAGGCAGATAAGATGGAGCTGGTGCTCAAGAGCGCCCTGGAAAACTCGGAAATCCTCAAGAGGAGGTTTAGGCACGTTGCAGCCCGCGGCTTTATGATTCTGACAAGGTACATGGGACACAAGAAGAATGTTGGGAGGCAGCAGGTTTCCTCAATGATACTCCTAAATGCAGTCAGGCGCATTTCCAATGATTTCCCAATGCTAAAGGAGGCAAGGCGCGAGGTGTTGGAGGATGCGATGGATATATCAAACGCAATTGGAATTCTGAAAGCAATTGAAGATGAGAAAATAAAGCCAAAACTAATCCAGACCGAGATTCCGTCGCCATTTGCCCAAAACCTGGCAACCCAGGGCTATTCTGACATTATGCGGGTTGAGGACAAAGTGGAATTCCTGAGGCGGATGCACCGCTTAGTGCTGGCAAAAATCGGGCAGAAGAGCAAGAGAGTTGAAGAACTTAGTCCTTAGCCAGGCAATTGAAGCAGACAAATCCCTTTTTCTTGTAGTCAATCCCTGTGAATGCCAACTCAATGACCTGCTTGCAGAGCGCACACTCCACAACATACTGTGCAGGTTTCTTGCCAACCGTGCGCTGGGCCTTCTGTTTCTCAATCTTTGCTACGGTCTTAAGAAAGAAGTCGTGGGCATCCTTGACCTGATCAAACGTATCCCAATGGGATTCCATCGAATATTATAACCTGGCAACATTTATAAATCTTTTCTCCTAATAGAAATCCAATGGAAGTTTTGAAAGGAGTCTCCTTAATTGGTTTGGGGGTTTACATTAAGTCAGCGGACTGCCTCGTGCTGGCTGATTTCCACATAGGCTATGAGGAGGCCCTCAACAAGCAGGGCGTACTGGTGCCAAGGTTTTCCTTCCAGGACATTGTTGCCTGGCTAAAGCCTCTAAAGCACCACAAGCTGATTGTTGTCAATGGTGATATAAAGCATGAGTTCGGGGCCATATCTCAGCAGGAATGGACTGAAACACTCCAAATTCTTGATATCCTTAAGTCCAAGTCAGGTAGGCTCGTGCTCATCAAGGGGAACCATGATACAATACTTGAGCCCCTAGCGAAGAGGAAGGATGTTGAGATACTTGATTTGATAAAGGTTGGCGGCTTCCTGATAACCCACGGGCACCGTGTCCCTGATGCAAATGAGCTTAAAGGGGTTCAAGGGATAATCATCGGGCATGAGCATCCTGCTGTGACCCTGCGGGAAGGAGTCAGAACGGAACTCTTTAAATGCTTCCTCGTGGGCAATTACAAACGTAAGCCTCTGATTGTGATGCCATCGTCAAATCTTCTCACTCCTGGAACAGATGTATTGAAAGAGAAGCTGCTGAGCCCCTTCTTGCGTAACGGAATTTCTAGCTTTGATGTATATATTGTTGAAAAGAAAGTCTATTTCTTCGGAAAAACCAAGGATTTGCTCAGGGGGCATACTTCCTAAGTTTTGTGGTGAACTGCTCCTTATTGAACATGCCCTGGAAGCGCTCAACCTCAACCCCGCGGTTCATAACCACAATTGTTGGGACTGAGCGGATGTTGTATTTTTCAGTTAGGCCTTGGCATAAGTCGGTGTTTACCTTTACGAAATTCAAACCCTTAAGCTCATCAGAAACAGCTTGGAAAGTGGGGCCGAAAACCTTGCAAGGCCCGCACCATGGCGCCCAGAAATCCACCACTGCGAACCCCTTGGCAACAACCTTTTCAAAGTTCTCTTCAGTAGCTTCAGTTAGCCCCATCTTGCCAATCGATGAAACATATCCAGTATAAAAAATTATTGTTGCCACTTAATGCGCATTATTCAAAGAATTTTTTGGAAGTGGTGGTTTTTGGGGGTTGAAAATTGCGATTATTTGCATAATAGTAATATATAATTCGCCGTAACAGGGGTTTGTGCCAGAAATATTTCTAGGATTAATTTGCTTTAATCCGAGGTTGAGACAACATCCCATCAAGGTGCCTCTCCAACAAGAACATTTCCGCCCTCGGCATGACAAGGTTTATAAACTAGCCCTGTTCCCTGAGCCCATCAAACAGTATTAGGAGGAGAATAGATAAAATGGCAAGATTTCAAGGCAGAGGTCCTCGTGACTTCGGTGCAGAGAGACAAATGTTTAAGGCGGTATGCGCAGACTGTGGGAAGGAATGTGAAGTCCCATTCAAGCCCAAGGAGGACCGACCTGTTTATTGCAGGGACTGCTTTATGAAGAGAAGGCAGTAAGCCTTCTTTTTACTTTTTTTCTATTTCTGAAAAAATTTCTCTAAGATATCTGATTTGGTTATTAATCCCACAAGTTCTCCATCTTTTGAAATAAGAACCAGCGGGAAAAACTTGAGCAGGTCTGAGACTGCGCTCAGGGCAGTGTTCTCTGAAACCACGGGGGGAGAGTCCTCCATGATGTTCCTTATCTTCCTTCCTTTCTTATCCAGTAGGGCTTGAAGGAGCGTGGATTCTGATACCAGGCCAATGCTTCTCCCACCTTCCACCACAGGGAGCTGGGATATCTTGAACTTTCTCATTTTCTCAATGGCCTCATTGATGCCCTCATCTGGTGAAACTGAAACAATTTTCCGAGTCATGATATCAGCTGCCTTTGCCTCCTTCTTCTGGCTAAGGCTCTCCAGCACTTCGATTATCCTCTTTGCATTTGAATAAGTGGGGTCCAGTCGCCCTGCCTCTACCTTTGCTATGAGGCTCTGCGATACGCCAGCCCGGGAGGCCAGGTCGCTCTGCGTCAACCCTAGCCTCTTCCTGGCCTGCCTGAAGTCCGCAATTTCAATTGCCATTTATAGTAACTGTGTGGAAACTACTATTTATGCTTTTTGGAATAATTGGCCAGAAAAATAGGATTAAAATAAAGAGGTGCCCAAGTCAATATTTCAATTAGTGTAAAATATAGAGGGAATATTTCCGGTAATTGAAAATAACGCCCCATTGGCCATTATTCCTATAGGAATAATAGAAGCAAAAAACTTTATAAATAAGTGAGTAAATTCAGGAGTTATGAGGTCTTTAAATTGAATTCTAAGGTGATTTGAAATGATAAAGAGGCTTACTATTACGAGCGAGAGCGTTACTGAAGGGCACCCCGATAAGATTTGCGACCAGATTAGCGATGCAATACTGGATGACCTGATTCGGCAGGATCCCAACTCCAGAGTGGCCATCGAATGCCTCACCACAACTGGCACAGTCCATGTTGCCGGGGAGGTTACAACCAGAGGGTATTCGGATGTGCAGAAAATAGCCAGGGCAACCCTCAGGGATATTGGCTACACAAACCCGGAGTTTGGCATTGACTGCGAGGACGCAGGCGTATGGGTGAGCATGCACGGCCAAAGCCCGGATATCTCGCTTGGTGTTACCCAATCCCCCAGCAAGGAGCAGGGTGCAGGCGACCAAGGCATGATGTATGGCTATGCAAGCGATGAAACCCCTGAATTTATGCCCCTGCCAATTGTGCTGGCACACAAACTGACAATGCGGCTCGCCCAGGCGAGGAAGCAGGGCCTAATCAAGGGGATTGGTCCGGATGGCAAGTCACAGGTCACAGTGCTCTATGAGAATGGGAGGCCTGTGAAGGTTACAACTGTTGTGATAGCTCAACAGCACATCCTGGATATCTCCGAGGACGCTTTGAGGGAAGAGATACGTGCCAAGGTTATCCAGCCCGTGTGCGGGAATTTCATGGACAAGGACACAAAAGTTTTCATCAACGCCACTGGCAGGTTTGTGGTTGGCGGCCCAGAGGGTGACACAGGTGTTACAGGGAGAAAGATTATTGCTGATACTTATGGCGGCGTTGGGAGGCATGGTGGAGGCGCGTTTTCAGGAAAGGACCCCAGCAAGGTTGACAGGAGCGCGACCTACATGGCCCGCCATGTGGCCAAAAATATAGTTGCCGCTGGCCTGGCCAAACGGTGTGAGCTGCAGGTGAGCTATGCAATTGGGATTGCAAAGCCAACCAACATCAACCTGGAGTGCTTTGGCACAAACAAAGTGCCAGAAGAGAAAATCCTGGCTGCAGTTGTGAAAGTTTTTGATTTCCGGCCCAGGGCAATTATTGAGTACCTGGACCTGCTCAGGCCAATCTACAGGAAGACAGCAGCATACGGCCATTTCGGCAGGAATGACCCGGACTTCACCTGGGAGAAAACCGACAAGGCGGCTATCCTGCGAAAAGAAGCTGGGCTGTAAGCCAAAGTCAAGACGTGAACCAGGATTTTATTTTATTTTTTTATAAAAATAATGGGATTATAGACGTGATTTCTTTCGTTGTTAAAACAAAATTGTGGCTACAAATGTGATACAAAATTTAAGAATTTGGATTTATCTATTTGTCCAGTATGCCCCCCCACTCAACTGCTGTAAATCCTTCTCTTTCTGGGGTGACTATCATTGGTTCAGTTAAATCAATTTCATCCTTCAGAGGTTTGAAGTAAAAGTCTAGCCTGATAATAGTATCTGGCTGAGGCGAAATCACTAGATTCATATTCTTTTGCAAGAATGTATCTTCAAGCAGTCTAATCTCATAATAGTTGGAGGTAGGCAATT
>CAIWSB010000105.1 GCA_903915225.1 uncultured Candidatus Woesearchaeota archaeon | reverse complement strand
ATGTCATGGAGTCGCTTGTTCACACAGCTCAGGAACTCGACAATTCCATTCTCCACGAGCACCGAGACCACCACAGGCTTCCCCGTCAGCTTCTCATAGCTAAGGAGCCACCCTAAAACATCTTTATTCTTTGGATTTCCTTCAGTTTTTTTTGATTGCATTTTCCCAACAACCTCCGCAGGCTTTTTTCAAAGTCCTCTAGGGACTGGACCTGAATAATTCTGATAGTTGCCATTTTACCCTGGTTCACCTGGTTCAAATTTAAATAAAGGCATAAAGAAGGGCATGGTTGAACCACCTGAACCACCTGAACCACCTATTTCCACTCTATATAAAAAATTTAAAATTTCATATAGAGTCAAAATGGTCGGTTCACCTGGTTCACTTTGAATTTTGGTCACCCAATTGCTTTTGAATATCTTTAAATTTGATACCCTTCCAACACCGCTCCCCTCCATGGGGGTGAACATCATCAATTCCGTATTCACACGTGAGGAGGTTTAGGATTATTTCATTCTTGACCATCTTTAATTTGTGGGCCTTACAGTAATCAGAATAAGCATGCCTCAGTTCTTGCTTAGTAATCGAACCCTCCCAATCTTCCTCTAGGCAATCCATCATGAAAGCATTAAAGCTGCATGATTTCCTCCGCCACAGAATCTCTACCTCAGCCACGCTTTTGATGTAGCTGAAATCCTTCTGCTTTCTAAGTCGGTCTAGGCCATCCAGCGCGAGGTTTAGCAAACCGCTGAGTTCCATTTCTGTTGTTAGCTTGCTAATAATCTCGGGGTCAGCTAGCTTAATATTGGTTTTATCCTCCCGAGTATCATATTCCTTCTGGCTAAGGAATGTAAATGGGAACTCCAGTAGCACCCACCGATTCCAGAACGCGGGGGTGGTATCGTAGGTAATTGGGAGCTCATTAGCACAAAATATCTGCTTTGCATAGTTCTGGAAATGGGCCCGGTTTAGGAATTTCCTGTTTGCTGAAACCATATCCCGGCCCGTGAGGTTCTTGAATGTCCCAGTTTTAACTAAAGCCTTCTTATTGATATCTGCTGAGAGGTTAGCTAGCTTGCTAAATAGCTCTCCCATGGCATATTGGTCATTTTCAAAATCCTGCAAGGGAATATTCACGCAGTTATCTGGGCCCAAAAAGCGTTTCATTAGCTCTAGGCTCTTGCCCTTGCCATTTCTACCTGTGCCAATTAACATAATTGCCTTCTCAATAAAATAATCTTTGTAGAGCAGGAACCCAAACAATTCATAGATAACCGGAATGTCCTCGTTATGCTTCAGCACAGCTTCAAAATGCTTTTCAATATTCGGGCAGGTGGCCACTCTATCAAACCAAATCGGAATTTTGTTAAAAAAAATCTTGCTTGGCGTGAATGGGCTTAGCCTGCGTGTGGTGAGATTTAGGATTCCGTTCTGCACAGCAATCTCCTCTACATAATTATTCTGAAAGAACTCATTTGCATCAATATAGGTATCAGCCCTAATTTTTTCTATAACCTGGTTGCCTAGAAAAGTAGTGAAGGCTTCACCTAGAACGCGGCGGATGAACTCCACAATAAAACTCTTACCTTGTGGTTTGTAAATCCCCTCTTGATAAATCCACATCTCGGGTTTCTCATCATCTCGTGTTGTGCAAATTTTGTTATGATTCTTAATCCATTCAACCATCATCTCTGTCGCTTCGGGTTTGCGGTTTTTTATTATAGCGGTGAGAACATTCCCCCTCATTACATCATAAGGATTGGGCTGCTCCTCTAGCGGGATTTTATTTTTAATCAATTTTCTCTCCCCCTATCTGTGCCTTTGCCCTGCCTGTTTTCCAATGCCCGCAGGATTCTAAAGCTATCATTGTCCGTGGATTGGCTTTCTGTGGGTCAGTACCAAATTCGGCGATAATTTTGCTCTTCTCCTGGCTAGATAAATCCCCCTCAAAGAAGATGTGAACATGGAATCCCCGGCTGCCTGTCTCATAGGCATAATACCCCCAGCCCTTGAGATTCAGTAACTCAATTACTGCCTGGTAAGAATCCATGCTTTCACCATCCAAGACAACCTCGCAGGGCAAGATGGTGCGGTTATTGACTCTTGAAAAGAACCATTGTGCGCGACTATCCTCCGCTGTGCCGTCATGGTTAATGGGAAAACAAATCTCCGAATATGGCCGCCATTTGCTGCATTTAGTTAGGCCATCCTTTCTGGTCATGATGGCGAGGTAAAAATCGCGCTGGTTGTTCATTTCATAATATAGCCTGTCAAGGTGTGCCTTCTTTTGGCGCAACACCTCCATTGATAGGTTAATCATCCCCTTGCCCCCTTCCGATGCCTTTAATGGCCCCAGGATGCGTTTCTTGAGGCTTTTGGCGATGCACCAGCTCCCAACACAGCTTTGCGCATCGGGGGCTGCAATACAGTGAATCGCGCCTTTTATGGCCGGGAATCCGCTGACCACACATCATGCAAAACCCGGGCCCGGGGTTAGAATCCAATCTCAACAACTCCCTCAGCCTCGCCCTTGCTCGTGAAAATAGAACTCGCGTACTTTTTTTACTTCCAGGGGAAGTTTTTCCTCAAGGATTTTTGGCAATCGTTTCAACTTGGTTTTCATTTGGACTTTGTGATTTCACAACCAGGTCGCCGTTATCTGAAATAATCATTTCCACTTCCGTTCTATGGATATGGCGCTCTACCCAATACTTTGGTAGCGTAACCTGCCTTGAAGCTCCGTTCTTAACCACCCTCCGTGTTATAACCATTTTATGCTTAAAATACAATTTAATTTTTAAAACCAAACCTATGGCAAAAATGATTGCATAATCAAAATTGCAATAATAACTATTGCATAACAAGAAAGGTTTAAATATAGGGTTACATTTAAATTTAAGAATGGGGCGTATTTGTTTAGGATTACCTGAATTACCTGGAGATTTAGAGAGAGCTATGATTTTTAACCTCCTAAACTATACATACACAGATAAAAAGGGTAAAAAAGTTAAAGATAAAGGCGGGTGGAAATTTGCAAGAGAGATTAAGACATCTGATAAGGCTTTGACGCCAGAAATAGAATCAAATAAACTCCCACCGGGCCACAAGGACTATAGGCATCCTCTGAAGTTCACCTCAGGGCGTGAAAATTTTTCTAATTCTCTTAATAAATTAATCTCTTGGGGACTTGTTGAGATAGCATACCAAGGGTTTCCAGATTCACGAAAAAAAACAAAGACAAGGTATTTAGAGATATGGCGACTGAAAAGGGATGCTGCGATACTAAACCAAATAGTTACATGGGCCTCAAGGTGGGCCTTGCCTCTGTTGTTTGATAAGGATGATAAATTGAATCCTAACCCTAACTTTAGAGGAGCATTTTATTATTTAGACCGCTTGGAGAAATCGGATTATTACCAAGATTTATTTAACGAGTATAAAAAAATAACAAAAAAAGAACTCTCTCGCATAGATAAGATGTTGAAATTGAAGGCACTTGAGGCATATTACATTCACAAATTATCCGCCCAAGAAATGCTAATTACACTAAGGAGTTATGGTATTAAACCTCAGGCTGTATCCTTAATATCATTAAATCAGGTTCAACAAAAACTAAAGGAGGCTCTCGACGAAGCAGGGGGCTAGGAGCAATGCTGAACCGCTTTGTATCCCAGTCTCGGCGTAACGAGGGATTAGGTTTTCCCTGATCCCTCAATTTTTAATCTAATTACCAATGTAATAGATATGCATAAGATTTAAAAGAAATGAACCCATGTGAAAGATTATGGATAAAAAACTAAAGAAAAATATGACTATTACCCAAAAGGAGCATGACGATTGGCATAAAAAAAATAAGGATTATGACAATAAGATGGATAAAGAACACGAACTTTGCCATAAAAAAATAGGCCTCATAATAAAGAAAGGATAGATAACTGGCTAATCAATATTTAACTCTATTATATGATTTGAGATAATTTGGGAGTGCTTTGGAATGAAAAAACTAATAATTAATGCAGACGATTTTGGCAGCAGCGCTGTTTTCAATGGAAAAATTATCGAGCTTTTGGAAAAAGGCTTCATCAAATCCACCACAGTCATGGTGAATCGCCTCACAGAGGCGATGAACCCACAGACAAGGCAGCTCTCAGCAATCAAAGGAATAAGCATTGGTCTGCATATAGAGCTTGACCCTGCAAAAGCCCTCAGAAAGCAAATGGACTATCAATATAAAAAATTTCTTGGAGTTTTTGGGTTTCCCCCATCTCACTTTGATATGCACGTGCCCAAAATGGATTCAGAGAAAATGTCAAACCCAAATATCATTACAGAGCTTAATAAGTTCGCAGAACGCCGCCAGCTCCCGGTCAGGAATCAAGGGGCAGAAACAAAGGCAAGGCATACAACTTACCAGGCGTTTCATAATGCCTCATTTACACTTGAGCTTTCTGAAATAGAGGGTTTCCTAAGCAGAATGAACGATGGGGAGAGCGCCGAGCTGATAACACACCCGGGGGACTATGACCCTGATAGCAAATCCTCGCTTAACAAGGAACGAAAAGAGGATTTCGACAAGATAATCCTGCTCCAGCCAATCCTCGAAAAACTTGGGATTAGCAACATTAGCTATTTTGAGCTTTAGAAATCATAACCTATCTCAAATTTGAGGGGCTGTATTCCAGTGATGGGGAAGGTAACAGCGGCATGGGTGTTCCTGAAGTCCCTCCTGATTGAACCTGAGAACCCGAAGTATTTCTCGCCCATCAAATAATCCAGGGAGCCCACTGTGCGTGCGTCGGCAAGGTAGCCCCCAATTGAAACTCCCAGAGTTTTTTCGTCTTGCTGAACATCATTCATGCCAGCATGCATCCCAAACAAGAAATCATTTAGGCTGAGTTCTCCGTTGGCAGACATGTTATAACTGTTTAATCCAAATTTGCCCTGCAAATTGGTTTGAAAAACCCCCACCTCTACTGATGCCAAAAAGATTAGTTTGATATCTTCTGTAGATAATTTAGGGAGATTAAATGTATTATCCATGCCCATACCTAAATTGAGGTAAATGTTAGTTAGATTTGTGTCAGTCTCAGCCAGCCACCCCACAGAAAGGTCCAGTTTTGGGATTACAAAACCCGCATTGAGGGATAAGTTCATGTAATCATTAGGTATATTGATGAGATGCTCAACACGCGTCTCGATTTGAAGGTCATTCCCTTGAGTGGTTGCATTAACTGTGACTTCAGGGGCTGCAAAAGCTGCAGCCTGGGAAAATATACCTGCAGCTAAGATGGCAATAGAACCATTCCTGAGCTTCTTCCAAAAGGCCATAATCAAATTTAGGGGAATTGAACTTATAAATGTTGCTCCATGAGTGGTTTTCCCTGTATTATTGAAAAAGATTTAAAAATAACCTCTTATCCTTACCCTCTGAGGCCCCGATAGTGTAGTCCGGTCAATCATACTGCCCTCTCGCGGCGGTGACATGGGTTCGAATCCCATTCGGGGCATCTGCTTTGTAAAGCCACAAGAAATCCATTCTGGATTTCTGGGGTTCCAGAAACCTTCGGTTTCTGAGAACAGATGGGCAAACAAGGGGATTGCTGCGGCAACCCCCTGAAACGACCATCTAAATTTACAACAAACCATCGCTTGGTTATTCT
>CAIWSB010000104.1 GCA_903915225.1 uncultured Candidatus Woesearchaeota archaeon | reverse complement strand
TCTCGTGCAGATATTGCATCCGCGACTTCCCAATGCCTGATGAAGAGGTTGTGGCTTATCTTAAATTCATAAAACGAGAGGAACTGATTGAGCCATATCTCCAACGGGTAAATTCATCCAAGCCTTAGGAAATCCATCACTCTGACTGGCTTTATTCCATTTCTTCGTAACCAATCCACATACTGTGATAAATTCTCAACCATCCAATCCCCCGAGTGCCTTTTGAAGTACCAAGGCAATTTGTAACCTGATAATGTCAAATCAGAGAAATCCCATGGATGGAAGTAGAGCATCATATATGGCGAGTTAGCCAGCACTCCCAAGGTGCAAATCTTAGCATATGTACTGCCTAGGTTTCTAAACCAAACCCACGAGAATGGCAGCCGGAGCAGGTGTGTTGTTGAAACAGGAACCTCAGTCAACCCATAATCTGAATGTATTCCTCGCTTTAACAACCACTGCCTTGAGCCAATCCTTGGGTGGGTGGAACTGGAGTATGAGAAACCTATGCTTGCCAGCCTTTTTGGTTCAACCGAGCAGAACCGAGGTGGCCTGAAACCAAATACCTTTATGCCAAACCGGTGCTCCAGATGCCTCCTGGCTTCCTGTAGTGCCCTGTAATCAATCTTTGCGGTATGGGTGACACCATGAAGCCCGATCTCATGGCCTCTGGCAGCGAGCCAGGAGATTTGGCTTGGGAAGTGGTTTGCATATTCCTCAGTTGTGAAGAAAGTTGCCTTGAAATTGAGAACTTTAATCAACCTATCCAGGCCATTCTTGCTCAAATCGAAAAGACGCTTGTCTTGCCGGGTTTGCCCAGACTCAATAGGATAGGTAAACTCCTCCAGGTCAAATGTCAGCAGGGCATATCTCATTGCAGTCTTATTCTTATCAGGTTAAGCAGCATGAGGAGAGAATCTCTTAGGAGCCTAACACTGCTTTTATTGCCCACCTCTTGAACCTCAATAGGTATCTCTTTGATAGGGATTTTGACTCTCTTGGCATTCACCAGCACCTCAGTATCCCAGCTCCATTTCTGAGATTTTACTTTCCTTAGTATGTTTTTGATTGTGGCTGTTCGAAACCCTTTAACACCTGCCTGATAATCAGTGAAATTTAAGCCAAAAAGGAAATTAGTAAGATTTCTATAGCTTTTGCTAAGGAAGACGCGGATGGGTGGGTAGGACAATCTCGAACCTGCAATGTGCTTTGAGCCAATAACAATGGGGAAGGAGGATAAATTGGAAATTATTGTCGATATTACTTTTGGATTGATGCTAAGATCAGCATCGATGTAAATCACATAATCTGAGTTGCAGAGGCTTATTGCTCTTGTGAGGGCGTGTCCTCTCCCTCTCCTTCTCTTTGAGGAAATTACCCTAACTTTCGGGTTTTTAATTGATAAAATCCTTAGAACAGTCCTATCGCTTGATCCGTCATCAGAAACAATGATGCAGTAATTGTAAGGAGAATCTTCCATAATTTTCCCTATCCGTTTGATACTTCCCGTTATGCAATCCTCTTCATTAAAGGTAGGAATAATTATGCAAATATCCATTATTTAAGCCAAACCTAATTGGTATTTATCTTTTTTGGCCGCAATCTTTTTAATTTCGGAGGAAATCAATGTTGAAGGGTGGTTGAGATTTTGAGGTATCCAGATGAGATTCTTGCTGTGGAAATGAGCAGCTACTGTAACCTCCGCTGCCCCATGTGCACCCAGTGCCAAGTGGACTATGATAAAAAGGGATTCATGGATATCCGCCTCTGGGAGAAACTTATTGGTGAATTCGCCGCTGCGGGAGTCAAATACGAAAAGTTCCTCCCATTTGGCCTTGGAGAATCACTCCTGCATCCCAAGGCTTACGAGATGCTTGCCTATATGTTTGATAAAAACAAGGACAGAACCATTTTTGGGCATATTATCCTTCACACAAATGCACTTCTCATGGATGAGAGGATTTCAGATTTGATGCTCAAGTATCAATATCAGATTGGGGCTTTGCACTTCTCTCTTGACGCAGCCACGCAGGAAACCTATTCAAAAGTTAGGCCAGGGGCTGAGCTCTCCCGTGCAGTCATGAACATTGTTTACTTCCTGAAGCACAGGAGTCAGATTCCTCCTAAGGTTGTGCTTCAGTTTATTGTCATGAAACGTAACTTCAATGAAGCCAATAACTTCCTTAAGTTCTGGTCAGAAGTTCTTACTGGGCTCGGACTGGGCTTTCAGGTAAACTACGACTGGCAGCCGGAGATGCTAAGGGATACCATCTTCTTTAAGAGAGAAAACACTTGGAATCCAGCTGACCTGGGGCAAAGTGAAGAGCTCCACAAAAAGGTGGCCTTTGGGCTTGGCTTAATTACAGAGATCCCAAAAGGGAGGCTACTCATGTCAGATGAGTTTGTAAAATGAAGCGAAAACCATGCTCTGGCCCATTCAAATACAAGTTTATAGCTGCGAATGGAGACGTGACTGTGTGCTGCTTGGACACGCACAAGCAGTTAGTAATAGGAAATATTGCAGAAGCTACATTGGATGAAATCTGGGACTCTGAGAAGGCTCATCAGATACGGATGGCGCACATTAACGGCGATTTGAGCCAATACCCCGTGTGTCAGAAATGCGCGAACCTGGACTCACCCCAGATGAGCGAGGAGGATATTGAAAATTATTTTAAAAAGCAGGGTAAATAAACAATTTACGTCTAATTCTTCACAGCGAACATCTCTTTTTTGTGAAAAAAGTTTTTTCAGAAAGTCAAAGCAGGTTTACGCGAATTTTAGTGACTATTTATAATAAAATTTATATTTCAAAGAATAAATATGAAAAATAATGAATATACAGCTGTTTAATGCACCTTCAGAGGTTGTTCATGACATCTCAACACCCCCTATAGGTATGGCCATCTTGGCAAACAACCTTCGAAAAGCAGGCATAAAAGTTTTTCAGGATGACCTTTACATTAAATCTTTAAGGTTATTGCCCCGGCAATTTAGGGATAAATGGGCGAGAGGTTACCTTAAGCATTGCTTAGAATCTGGAAAAAAAGAGGAGATTGCTTCTTTTTCTCGGAAAGTGCTTAGTAATACCCGGATGAGGGCAGGAAATGTAGGGATATCTATTACATCAAGATACCAAATGTATCCGGGCTTGGCATTAGCTTCTTTTTTGAAAGAAAAAGGGTTAACTGTTTACCTTGGAGGCCTTATGTTTTCAATAGCAGATACGGGAGTAATTAAAAAAACCTTCCACTGCTTGCCACAAATATTCTCGAGCCAACTTGAGTTTTTTAATTATTTGAAATCAAAGGGGAAAATAAAGGAATTTGATTTAACATCTCTTTACCCTAATTTTGAAGGGGTCCCCTGGAAACTTTACCGCACTTGGATACATTATAAAAGAGAAAATGTAATACCCTACTCCCATGAAATGGGGTGCAATAGGAGATGCGTTTATTGCGTAACACCAGCCACACCTTACATTCAAGGAGACCCACTCCCTGAGAAAATTCATCAAATTGCCTTCTTAAAAAGGAAATATAACTCAAAATATTTTTTTTTCTGTGATTGTGCTATTAACAATCGCCGTGACTCTTTTCTCCAGTTATTAGAGGAACTCCCTAAACTTGGAATCCGCTGGGGTTCTTTTGCAGCATTGTCTTATATTGATGAAGACATTGCCAATAAGCTGAAAAGATCAGGATGTTCCCACCTTTTATTGGGGGTAGAATCGGGCAGCAACCGGATTCTAAGATTAATGGGAAAAGCCCAAACCGCTGAAAGCAGCAGTAAAATTTTGAGGTGCCTTTGGGAAGAAGGGATATTTGTTTTTCTCACAATTATAGTAAATTTTCCAGGTGAAACTGAGAGGGAATTTCTTGAAACAAGGAGTTTCCTGCTTAAAAATCAAAAATATATTGGTTCAGTAAGCATTAATAAATTCACGCTGGAAGAGAATTCAATTATCCTTAAACAACCAAAAAAATATGGTATCCGGCTTTTAGGCAGGCAAGATTTTTTAGACTACAGATATGAATCAGAAGATCTCTCTTGGAAGCAGATTGTAGCGGATGGATTAAGAAAGAAAAGTGACCTGGAGAGATTAATGAACAGAATACGTCTAAGAAATTTCTCAAAACACCCTTTTTCAAAATTAAAAAACCACCTCTACGCGAAATTAGTGCTTAGATCCTTTCCATGCGACAGACTTTTTGATTATAAAACTTAATACAGAACTGGATTCAAATGAAAAAAATCTTTAGAGATAAGGTTTTTATTTTTGCGATTATTGTTATTTTTATTTTTGGTGCATTTCTCCGCCTTGTTAATCCGGGGCTTGATGAATATAAACTTGATGAGTTATCTGACCTTTATTTGAGCAGCGTTAACTCGTTAAGAAGCGTATCTGTCTCGGATTATGACTCTTCTGGCGGTAGAATTCACCTTGATTTGGCTTCATTACCGTTCCCCTTTATGTTAACAAATGTGTGGATCTCGATATTTGGAATATTTCCAGAAAAAACTAGGATTCTCTCAGCTGCCATTGGCTCGATGTCAATGTTAGTATTCTTTCTCATACTAAGAGCCCTGAAAACTCCAAATTATGCTACTCTTTTGAGCTTTATCCTCTTTGCTGCAAACCCCAATTTAGTCATGGTATCCAGAACAATTCGTATGTATTCCTTATTTATATTTATGACCCTCTTGTCTTATTATTTTTTCAATAAATTATTTTTTGAAAATAAAATCAGTCGCTCAGGGGCAATTGCCTACATAATCTTTTCTTTCATTTCACTTTCATCTCATTATTTCGGTTTTGTTTTATTCGGCATACAGGGATTTGTACTACTTCTCCTAAAAAGAAACAAACTTAAAAAATGGTTTTTTTGCTCAATATTTATTGGATTATTATTGTCCCCCTGGGTCGTTACAGTAATAGTCCCAAAAATTACTAACTTTCAGGGAGTTCGTGATTCATTAGACTGGCTAAAAGCCCCAAATAAGCTGTCTCTTCCGATATTCCTTGCCCGGATTTTTTTCAATACATCTACAGAACTTATGCTGGGCAGCCTCTTGCCCTTTTTTGGCTGTCTATTTCTACTGTTTTTAGCTGTTGGCTGTTGTAATCTGAAACGGGAGGAAAGGGTGTTGTTTCTTTTGCCCCCACTAATTGTTTTCTCAACTGTTTTTTTGTTTGTATATCTCCCTTTTGGGTTTTCATTATTCAATTTTGAATATTTGATAGTTACTATACCCTTTCTTCTTGCGATTATTGGAAGGTCAATTTCAAATCTAAAGTTTATTGGCCTTTTTGTAGTTATTTTAATTGTTATCGCCGGATTTCGTCAGGATATTTTCACTCGAGAATCTGTGTACAGGGAAATTCTAGGAGAAATACATAAAGCA
The DNA here is from genome assembly GCA_903915225.1 of uncultured Candidatus Woesearchaeota archaeon. GTDB lineage: Archaea > Nanobdellota > Nanobdellia > Woesearchaeales > B29-G15 > B29-G15. The sequence continues at coordinate 5,005 of CAIWSB010000104.1, read as the reverse complement.
GATAAATCTCCAGTAATTTTATTTTACCCAAATTATTATACATTATACCTTAACTATTATTATACCGAAGAATACCACAAAAAGGTGTTTAAAAGTTTTCTTTTCAGCGTAGAGGATATAAACAACCGGCTTTACTCCGAGGAAGGCGGATGGCTGATTTTCACTCCAGTGGGAAAATCAAGTTTAAGCAATAATATTTCCATATTCGCAAGCAGGGATCAAAGCAGGGTAAATACTTTCTCTAAAGGTGCAATAAGTGTAATTCATATAATTCCTAAATGAATGATACTTTTGTTTAAATCAAAAAGAACATCCAGCCCAATCATATTGCATCTTATTTCCTGAACAATCAAAAATGTACTCCTCTTTGAATTATTTCCCGCCATAATAGAAAAGTATTTAAATTGAAGTTGTATAATCACACTTATGTTTAATGGAAAAATTGACGGAATTCTCAACTTAATTAACGAGAAAAAAATGAAAATTCTCAACAAATTTGTTGACTTCAGCCATTCTTTAACGGAAAAAACTTAATTTTTTTATTTTCACAATTGAATCGCTGATTAAGCCAGGAGGTTTACTTTCTATTTTATCTTAAATTATTCGGTCTCTGCTTAACTTTAGGTAAGAAGTCATATTGCTTAGACGTTCCCATGCTTTCTTAGGATACTTCGCAACAAAATTTTTAAACCTCCAAGCAACTCAAAAACCCGTGGTTCAGTTATTTCCCGACTTTTTCAGTGCCAATAAGAAATACTTGGGAGTATTCCTTAGTATCAATCTTAGAAAGCAATTAACCGGGCCTGTCGAAGTTCAATTGATGCCCACAAGCAAATGCGACCTAAACTGCCTTCCGTGCTTCCCTTTTGTAGAAGAGTCGGATATGGATTCAAAATTGCTCCCCGCTTTATTCCGCAGCTTGGATATTCTTCGGGTTGGGCGCTTGGTTCTTTCTGGGAAGAGAAATTCTCTGCTATATCCTAATATCGGATTCCTTCTAAAAGAAACAAAAAAACACAGGTTTAAGGTAGGTGTTATCCTCAATAATCTTACGTTCCAAAAATCGAAATTACCACTTCTTTCTCAGTTTGATTTCTTTTATATCTCGATGCTCGCCTGTACTCCACAGAGTTACGAATTGGTACACCCAAATTTCCCTTTCTCCCGCTTTAAAGAGTCTATCTCTGTTATCAAAAGCATAGGCAGTAAAGCAAAGCGGCTAAATGTTACACTATTTGAGCAGAACTATACGGACGCAATATCTTTTTTAAGGGTAGGGGGCATGCTTAAGTGTCCTGTATTTTTCAACAAGGCAGTTACTCCCCATAAACCTGAAATCGAAATTAAAGATAAAAACCACTTCCTAGAGATTCTTGAGCAAGCCCGAGCATTTGCTGCTAAGAATCACATCCAAACTAATCTGAATGGAATCAATAAGACACGGTTCTGGCTGCCACCGTGTTATCAAGGTTATTGGCAAACTTCAGTTACTGCTAGTGGAAGCGTCATATTCTGTTGCAGGCACCCTATTAAACTAGGAAATATTATAGAGAATCCTTTGGAAAAAATATGGTACTCCAAACCTTACGGAAAACTGCGGCAAACCCGGTTTCATGAAGGCAACTGCAAACAAGAATGCCTATTCCGCCACATTAATCTAGGGCTATCAAAGTTTGATATTACCAAGAATATACCCAAAATTGAAAATATTTTTAAACCCTATTAATTATCTTGAGTCAATGTTCCTCCTCAAAACAATTTACATGCGTAGGGTTATGAAAAGCCAGTTCTGGAGTCAAGAGCAAGTAAGAAAATTCCAGCTGGAATCTTTGCAAGGATTACTAGACCACGCGCGCAGATCTGTTCCGTTCTATACGAAGAAATTAGCTTCAATAGGTCCAGTTGAGTCACTCGCAGACTTAAGAAAACTTCCAATAATATCGCGTGAAGAATACCTAAATGCTGGAACAGATATTTATAGCCGAGATTTAAAATATTACAAGAAGGATGACCTTAGGGAACGTGGCACTTCTGGCTCATTAACAGGCGCATCCTTTCGTATTAAATATGATGACCGTGCTTGGGATTATTTAGAGGCTATCTATGCGAGGTCTTTCTTTAACCAAGGGTACAACCCCTTATTTAAGATGGCCTACTACTGGCATGAGCCATTAAAGCCAAAGTTCCATAATGCTTTTGGGCTGTTTAGAAGGCATTACATCCCCTGCACACTTCCAATCAAAAGGCAAATGCTTGAGCTTACATCCCATCGGTTCAAGTTCATCCATTATTTCTCCTCTCCTCTCTATTACATATCCAGAATTATTAGCAAGCGGGATGCTGCGAAGATCAGGCCTAAAGCGATATTCACTCATGCAGAGATTTTATCCCAGACCATGAAGCAGCGCATAGAGCGCACTTTCCAGACCAAGGTTTATGACCAGTATGGAACAACAGAATTTGTCCGCATGGCCTGGACGTGCCCTATCTGCGGGGAGTATCATGTTGATGATGACAGCATTATCTTAGAGGTATTAGACAGCCAAGGAGACCCAGTGAAGCCTGGCGAGGTTGGAAGGGTGGTTGTAACTGGGCTGGTGAATTACCTCCTCCCTTTGATTAGATACGAAATGGGGGATTATGCCATTGTTTCAAAGGAAAAACCCAAGTGCAGGCGGGGCCTTCAACTCTTAACTGAAATTGTAGGGAGGGATAAGGATTATATCCTTAATGAGAAGAAGGAACTAGTGCCTCCAAGGGCGGTAATTGATGTTCTTGACCCAATATCAGGCCTGGACATATTCCAGGTTATCCAGCAGGAATCAGGTGACATTGATGTCCTCTTTAAATCCTCAATGCATGGAGTAAAAAACGAGATTGTGGCTCGGCTTAAAGGCCTGTTGGGGGAGTCGGTCAAAGTGAACCCCAAAAGACAGGAACCAAAAATCTCTTCAAGGGGCAAGCTTCGGCTGGTTTACAGGACCTAAAAAAATTTAAACCTTAGCTAGTTTAGGAAACCCATGGATGATGATTGGGATTCCTTGCTTGAAAACAAGCGGGTTCTAATTGAGTTAACAGATAAATGCAACCTCCACTGTAGGATGTGCTGCAACAGAAAATCACCCCATGGCATTGGACAGGGGTTTATGGACATAAAGTTATTTGACCGCATACTCGCTGAAATTAACCTCAACAAACAATGGTCACTGGAGCTTTTTTGGCTAGGCGAGTCTATGCTTCACCCGGAGTTTGACAAGATTCTGGAGATTGCCCTCCAGAAGCTGGAGAATACAAACTCTCATGTGAACCTACACACAAATGGCTCAATACTGGATGAGAAAAAGCAGCGCCTAATTCTCAAGTTTGGGGAAAGATTTCCATTCATGACCGTCTCAATAGATGCGGTACATCCCGAAACCCACAAGGAAATCCGGGGCGGAGATCTTGAAACCATAAATCAAAACCTAAAGGAATTCCTTTTTCTTAGGAAGCAGATGAACGCAGCAAACCCAAGGCTTAATCTCCAATTCATCATCATGAAGGAAAATGCAGAAGAGACAAAGGCCTTTGCAGATTATTGGGAGGCCTTCTATGCCCAAAATGGAATAAATTCTTCAGATAATATCTTCTTTAAAAGACTAGAGGTTCATGACATTGAGAAACAAAAAGAGGCAAACAAATTATATGATGAGACTATTGAAAAATTTAATCTATTCTCCACAACAACGTCGCCGTTGGGGATAATTAGCAAGGAGAAATCACAACCTCCAGCTTACTGGTTTGAGGAAAAGTCTGAGCAGCGGCAGGTTTGCGCGGCCCCTTTCAAAAACCCCGTAATCCGCTGGGATGGAGAGGTCACTGTGTGCTGCTTTGACGATATCTTTTTCTACACAATGGGGAATCTTAAAAATTCTTCGTTAAGGGACATCTGGTATGGCGAGAAAATGGACGCTTTCAGGAGAAAACACATTGAACGAAGGTATGATGAGCTCCTCACTAAGGATGGCTGGGCAAAATGCAAAGCCTGCATTGGCTACTACTTCCCAAAAATCAGCGAGCCTGAGATTGAGCATTACTGCAAGGCCAAAGGGTTAAATTGAGAAATGTCAGGTTTGTGTGGGTAAGACACGGATATTACGAGTCGTTGGAAGCAGTAAAACAGCAACTCCAGGATTTTGAACCCGAGATAATTGGCATTGAAATGAATAGGCATGGACTTCAGCAGCTACTTGCCTACAAACATAGAGCCAGGTCTGAATTCTTTGAGGCTTACAAATTTGCCAAGAAATTCAAGAGGAAAATTGTTTTGATGGATACCCAAAAATCCAAGATCATGAATAAGTTGGATAAGGAAATCGGGATTAGGGAGATGATTGAAATCTGCTTAAGATTCTGTATTTCCAACCTGAAAAGGCTATTAAAGCGCCAACAGCTGAAAAAGTTAAGTGTTGATGAGGTCTCTCCAGTAAATAAGTATATTGTCAAAGAACGGGATGAGGCTTTGTCAAAAAAGGTTATGGAAGTAATTCAGAAGAACAAGGGCCGGAAGATACTTTTTATCTTTGGAAAGGCCCACAAAAAAGGAATCTTACAAAGAGTTGGTTTTTATGTACGATAAAAAGCCTGATGAGAAAGTTGCCCGAACATGGGAAGAATACAGACAGAGTTCACGCAATTTCTTCTGGAATGTTGAGGTAGCTGCCCTAAGGAGATTACTTCCTCCAGAAGCCAAAATACTTGATTTAATGTGCGGCCCTTCCCTTCTGTTAACTGAGTTGGGGGAAAAAAATGTAGTGGGTTTAGATTACTCTCACGCCATGATTAAGCTGGGTATCAAAAAGTCTTCTAGCACCCGTTTTGTCTTAGGTGATGTGAAACATCTCCCCTTCAAGGACAATTCTTTTGATTTTGTCTGTTGTATGGGTAACACAATACCAACAGTCCCCGATGATGAATTCCGCCAGAAAATCCTTAAGGAAACATATCGCGTTCTCAAACCCGGTGG
>CAIWSB010000103.1 GCA_903915225.1 uncultured Candidatus Woesearchaeota archaeon | reverse complement strand
CCCACTAGCAGAACAAAATGGATTTAGAAAGTTGTCAATAGTCTATGAAAATACATCACAGATGGAAAGCCACGGTAGAACAGATAGAGGAAGCACTCATACCCACCAATTCTTATTCTTAAAGAAGGAGGAGGTGAATTAGAATGCCTTACATTAACTTTCCCCATCAAATAAACAATCTGAAGAAGTTACGTGACATGCTAAAATTAGCTAAAAATCTGCTTGTAAGTGGAGAGGAATTGAGTGATGACCACTATGGTTACAAAATGTTTAGGGATGGTCTCATAATCGCTAGACAATTTCAAGGTGGTAATATTCCTTTAGAAGAACAGGAAATTAGACTAAGACAATTAGATGAGAATAGGCAATCTCCAATAATTACCGCACGAGAAGTGAAGAGGACATTCAAGTTGTTTGGTTTTCTTGAAGAGTATGGAGGTACATTTCATCTCACAAAAAGAGGGGAAACTATAGCCAATATTGAAGGTTCAACACTTCAAGAATCGGAAAAAGCAATTTGGATTGAATCTCTAAGAAATCTCAAATACTATTCACCTGCTGAATCTCCAAATGTTAGAAGTGATTTTCGTGTGAGACCTCTCTATCTTACTCTTGACCTTTTAAATGGTGCGGAGAGGGATAGTCTTAACCTTGTATTTGCTCTAACAATTGAGAGAGAAAGTGAGATAACCTCTGTGCGAAATATCGTGAATTCAATAGAGAATGGTAGTACTACATTCGAAGCACAAATAAGACAAGCAGGATTATCAGAAGCCAATGCAAGAGACAATGTGAAAATCTTACCACCTCTAGCAAAGCAGCTAGGTGTCATTGATATGGTTAGAAGGGGAAAATATGTTCTAACACCGTTAGGTATGACTCTATTTCAAGAAGAGAGACAAAAAAAACCGATTTGGTATAGGGACTTTCCAGAAAGTTCACAGAATAACCAAGCGATAGCAGGATTAATTTTATCACTTATACGAGGAGATGTACAAAAAGTACAAATGGGAACACTCTTTGCATCGTTAGACCTCGACCTAAATTTAATCCTTGCTCGTACAATGAGTATGGGAGTTCAAATTGCGGAACAAGACGGGTTTTTGACTCTTCAAACGCCTGTGTCATTTGATTATTACCAAGATATTCCATCAGAAATCAGGAATGCTGGAATTCTGACTGCCCTAAATCATCTAATCGAAGAAGGAACGGTGGAAATTCCAAGACCCTCTCCAATAACAAGGGTAGCCCCCGTTTCAAGGAGACCAATCCGCAGACAAAGGCGTCGTTCAAATGGAAGAGTCGTTACAACAAGAGACAATTTTACTAGAAACTTCTCCACAGATAGACAACAGGGCTCAAATCCTGAGACTGAACTTAGAAGAAGAGAAATCCTAAAGGAAAAAACAATAGACCATCAAAACGTAGTAGCGAACATATGGGAACTTTACCAAACTAGTCTAACTGTTAAGACAGATGATTCAAGCTATGATTTGTTGGTGCTAACACCACGTTATGCTATTTTGCATGAGATAAAAACCATTACTCCACAAAATGAGAGAAAACAGATAAGGCATGCAGTTGGTCAATTGTTGTACTATGAACATTTTAATGTACCCTATGAATTGCAATCATCGCATTTAGAAGTGAAAAAAATCTTAGTATTAAGTTGTCAGCCACATGACGCTGAACATTTAACATTTTTGGCATCGTTAGGAATTGGAACCATATGGTTTAACGAAAATGGTCAGCTAGATGGAGAAGAAACAGTAGAATTTCTGCAACCATTTTTGTCCTAGTACTTCTGGAAAATTAGAATGTATTGGTGGTGAATATTTGGCACATAGGCGAATGGATAACCATAAGGATACAATTTCTTATTGTTTTGGACTAAAATAGTAATGCCTTTCAAATGATATTGAAATTCTTCTCCTTTTTGCATTACCACCGAATTTAAATCTGGATTAGTAAGCCAGTGAATAATGTCTGCATGGTAAGGGGTATAGTGGCTGTTATTCCTGAAATCACTTACTACAACACTAAGATGTCCTTTGGACTTGAGCACCCTATAACAGTCACCAAATACTTTAGTAAGCTCTCTCAAAAACTCATCATACGATTCGATGTTAGCAAGGTCTTTGGGATTATCACTGTAATTTGTGGCGAGTCCGTTTCTTATTCTTTCACTTTTTACTTTTTGGTCTGGAATCTTGTTAAGAATTTTCCAATAAGGCGGGCTTGTTACCACGAGGCTAAATGATTCTTTTTGGAGGTTTCTGATTTTCTCTCTTGCATCACCCTTTATAATAGTTTGGTTTCTAACCCATTCAGCATCCGCTTTACTAAATTCGGTTTTTAGCCTCTTTTTGCTGGCTTTCACCCATTCATCAACTAGCTCTATGCCTGTCCCAAATCTCTGAGTTATGACACACGCTTTTAATGTAGACGCTACACCTAGGAAGGGGTCTAACACACTTTCCCCTTTTTTAGTAAAGAACTGAATTAAGTCTGCGATATTCTGATAAGCAAAAGGTGCTGGGTGAAGCTTTTCAATTTCTGTGTGAGGATGTCCGTTACCTAACCCCCTTTGATACCAAACACTTTTCGTGAGTTTTATCCAGTCTGAACCTTTTAGGTCGTTTAGAGTATTTCTATTGTCAACAGACGGAAGTCCTTTCGTCATTTTACTATTTTCATTTGATAATTTAGTTTGCATACTCTTCCACCCTCTATTATAGTTCCACCTTAGAATAATTGAATATAAAATACTTTCTCTTCCTATCCAGAATCATTTTCACATATTGCTTGACTAGTAGTGATTTCAAATGTTTCCTTACAGTTATCCAACTCACGCTAGCCTTATCCGCAATCTCTCGTATACTCATCGGTCTATGCTCTTGGTACATTGCCTTCAAAATCAGTTTCTCAATCTTACCTAACATCTACTTCAGCCTTCCTGTAAGTATTAGCCTTTTTTCTTCAAGTGTAGGTCTAAACTCAAACTTCTCTCCGCCTTGGAGGTTAAACATCCGTACAAATTTACGTGGTATTCTAAGAGAGAACTGCGTCTTGTCGTTAATTACTGTGGCTTCTTTAGCATCAAATTTCTTATTCTCACTCAGGAACTCTTTTAAATCATCTATTTCGGACTTTATTTTTTCCATAATATTATAATAGTTAGGCCTACTAATACTTAAAGATTGTTGTTGTAAACCACTAATTTCACTAAAAATAGTCCGAAAAACAGTAAAGTTTATAAATAAGCTTAACTTCATATTTATTAGTCCGAATAATTAGCAAGGTGACACACAAATGGAACAAACCCAAATTTTAGCAAGGAAGCAAAGGGGCATAGAAATTGCCAGAACATCAAGAATTGAACGAACCGAACGGGGTTGGAAAGTACCCTCCCAATCAGGAAACGGCTTCTACATGGTTGTTAGCAATGGCTTAGAAGCTAAATGTAGTTGCCCCGACCACGAACAACACAACTACAAATGCAAGCATATCTGGGCTGTGGAAATGATTGTAACCCACGAGGTTGATAATGAGGGCAATGTGGCCATAACCAAAACAGTAAGAAAGACTTATTCGCAGAATTGGACAAACTATAACCATTCTCAGCAAATAGAGAAAAGTAAGCTTATGGAGCTCTTAGCAGATTTAACAAGCAAAATACAACAACCCGCCTATACTTTCGGTAGACCGAATAACCAATTAAGTGATACTGTCTATTCAATGGTTTTTAAGGTTTATTGCTCTTTGTCTAGCCGAAGATTTACAACAGATATGCAAATTGCTAAAGAGAAGGGATTTATCGAAAATATAACACCAAGAAGTAGTTTATCTGATTATTTCAACAAGGTAGAAATCACGCTTTTACTCTCGCAACTTGTTACTATAACAAGCTTACCTCTGAAATCTGTTGAGACTAAGTTTGCTGTTGACAGTACAGGGTTTGGAACAAGCAACTTCCAGCGATGGTTCAGCTTCAAGCACAAGAGGGAAATTTGCTCTAAAAGGTGGGTTAAATGCAACTTTATGACTGGAGTTAAGACAAACATAATTTCAAGCGTTAAGATTACTTCGGAATTTGATAATGATTCTCCTGAATTGAAGGAATTAGTCAATAAGACTGCCGAGAATTTCACAATGGAAGAAGTAAGCTGTGATAAGGCGTATTTAGGGAGGGAGAATTTGGAAGTTATAGACGAAAAGGGAGCAGTTGCGTATATCCCATTCAAGAGCAATAGTCACGCAAAAGGGAATGGAGTTTTATGGAAGAAGATGTATCATTTCTTCATGCTGAACAACGAGGAGTTTTTAGAGCATTATCATCTAAGGAGCAATGCAGAAACTACTGTGTTTATGATTAAATCCAAATTCGGAGATTCAGTTAGAAGCAAGACATGGACAGCACAGATTAACGAGGTACTATGCAAAATAATCTGTCACAACATTGTTTGTGTAATCCATGAAATGAGTGAACTCGGAATCAAACCTGATTTTTAGCTGAGTTCTTTTTTAATTTGCGCAGCTTCTTTTAACTTCCTAAATTTAATGCCATCACACAACAAATCAAAAATCTCTTGGGAAGTCATACTTTTCCAAGATTTTCCTGTGTCTCTACTTACATTTATGAAGATGCTACCCGCTCGAGACTCTAAGCGGATTAGATATTGTTCTTCCCCAATCCGAATAGGTTCTCCTTCTTTAAATTGTTCTTTCTCCATTTTATATACCTCCATTATTTTGATAGAAGAATGATTTCTTTGTATTTAAAAATAATTAATTTGCCTAAAAAGTCTTAAGTCTGCCGAAAAAGTCAAACTTAATTTGGACTTTTAAGGCAAAGCCTCATTGCTTGCCATTTTAATCACCTTAAGCCCCTTTTATCCGAAAAGTCTAACTCCTGTCCGAAAAGTTAGACTTTTAAGCTACTTCTTGGACAAAGCCGAGGAAACCAAAACATTTATAAATAGTTACTAACTAGTAGTAAAATTATGAGTAAAAGACTGGTTGATTTGAGGCCTAGCAGCGAGCCTGGCGACATTTGGGTAGTCACGAGTGAGGTTGAGGAGAAAGAGGGCAGGCACGGCGATTTGAATACCCTTATTGAGCGCTACATCGAGGCCGGCCACAAGTTCATCGGTTTTGCAGATAGGCTTCTTGACATTCCAGATATTCCAGATAGGCCCGACTTAGAGCGGAAAAGAAGGACGTGCATATCGCCAGAGGACATTGAGTCCGAGGCATCCAGGATTGGCAAATTGAGGGAGAAATACAAGGATAAGATTAGGATTTTCTTTGGGCTCTACCTGGATTCATGGTATCACAACCCATACAGGTTCAGCACAAAACTTTTTAACCTCCTGAACGAAAACCTGGATTTTCTAATCCTGGGGGATGTCCATTCAAAAGACACAGCTGCAAGTGCAGTTGCCGATATTCTTGAGGCCAAGGTAGATATTGATAATATCCACAATGAACGCGCACGGCTGATGGGAGAACTAGCACAAAAGCAGGAAGGGAAAATTGTACTCCCGGGCCAGACTCCTGTGGCAGACCCAGAAATTGTGAAACAGCTTGAAGAGAACAACCGAAGATTGGGTGGATTCCTGGAGAATGTACTCAAGAACCCAACATACACCATGGCAGCTGTTGAAAAACTCTGCGAGGCAATGCCCAATGTGAGAATAGGGATTTACGCCCCAAGGATAGAATACGACTTCTCAGCATATCCTGAATCGAGCCCGATGTTTAAGATGATGGCCAGAGCAGGCTCGAATCTTGTGAGGCAACCTGTTACAGTTGGCCAGGTTGTCAATCATATCCTCTTGGGTGGAGTTTCGCCAGAAAAGTTTACAGAAGTGCTTAGCAAGAGAGGTGTTTTCCTCATGGTGCCATACAACCATGACCCTGAGGCCGATGTAATTTCACCCCCTGACTCAAACCCGGCTACGGTTGATTTCTTCAAAGCAGCCGGAACATACCTGCCTGCAATAAAAGAGAAAGGCGTTCCACTGGTAATGGGTTCAGGCTGGCCACTGGGGACAAAGGATGGTCAGTCCGCTGTTTCAGACATGAGTAGGAGGGTAGCCCAGCTCAACAAAGATGGCTATACCTTCTCTTCAATGTTCTAGAAAAAAAGGGGCTAAACGCCCCAATTAGTCATATATGATGAATTTTTTATGGCCCTCATTTGGATAAACAGTAGGGTCATGCACATCCCATTCTGGTATGTGCGGCTGTTTGGGATCATAGTTCCTTGGCCTTTTTCCAGGTGGATAAATAATTGGTCCCCAGGACTCATCCGGATTTTCGGGGATTGTAACTATTGGAGATTTACCTCCCTTTTTTCCCTTACCCACTTCCTTCAGATGATCAAACTTGCCTGAGCTCTCTGTGTCCTGGAGCTTGCTGTCATACAGGTCAAACCATGGGTAGCCAAGCTTCTGATACATCTCGTATGTAATCGGCGTTGGAGGTGCATTGCGGCCTGTTATCTGCCTGAAATCCTCGCTGCTGATTATGTGCACATTTCCGAGGGAAGCAGCCGTTGAGTTCCATACTTCCAGTCCATACGGGTCCGGATAAATTTTCTGTGAAATCTCACCGCCCTTGCCCAGCCCCATGCTTGTGAGCGCCATGCTCTCGAGCCCTACCCTTCTCATGCCCTTGGGCATACCATCATAAAACACAAATGAATTACCTCCTTCCCAGCCCCCTGCGCTGATGTACTCATTTGGTCTTGATTCTATTGTGAGGTTCTTTCCTGCCTTTGGCATAAAGACAGCGAGCTGGATCCCTCCAACTGTCTCTTTACCAGTGAGCTGGCCCTCAACTGTTTCACCTGAGCCAAGCTCAGCAGCCACAAACTGATAGACCTTGCCGTCCTCTGCCTTCCAGCCATCAAGCCATGGCTGTGGTGGGATAACAAGATAGTTCTGCTCATCCTGCAGCCTCATGTCCAATGAGCCGTTCCTGTGCTTAATCTGGTCTCCTGTTATTGCATTGATGTTTCCAGCAGCCACCATAAGGGCCTGTGGGCTTGAAAAATTATGCCTCTGTGGAAAGCTTATCCACAAGGCCTCCTGCCTATACATGGGTATGAAGAACCCGTCTTTTTGCCATTCGCTGGGCACTGTCCTAGCGAATTCAGATACCCTGTAAATAGGGAATGCCCCGAGCCCCGCGGGCAGGGAGTTCATTTTGCCAGACGGAACCCTGCAGGTTCTCTGGAATCCTATCCTCAAGCCGGCCATTACTATCTCGCTCAATGGTGCTGGCATTGGTGTCTTGTATGGGTTCTCTCTATCATTTCTTGATGGGTCAACTCTAACGTACATTTGCATCACCTTTGTTATTTGATGAAAAAGGAAAAGCCGAGGGTTAATATATACTTAATTAGTGTAATACACATATGTGTACACATTTGTGTACTACATAAAACTTATAAACAAGTATTACTTACTATACATAATGAAGCGAAGAATTGTCCAACACGGCTCATCATCACTGACAGTAACCCTCCCCCATGCCTGGGTAGAAAAGCACAGGCTGAAGAAGGGGGACGAGCTTGATGTTGAGGTTGCAGAGGATACCTTAACGCTGGCAGCCAAAACCCGGCCAATACACGAGAAAAAGCTGGTAGAGGTGACTGATTTCGGTGTGTTTACCAAGAACAACTTGACGCATCTTTACATGCTGGGATACGATGAGCTCGAGATCCAGTTCAGCGACGAGCGAGAGCTGCGGGATATCCAGGAGCGCGTCCCCGAGTGCATTGGTTATGAGATAATCGACCAGAAACCGAACAGGGTTTTCATAAAAAGCATTGCCCATACGCTGGAGAGCGACTTTGATACCCTGCTTCGAAAGGCCTTCATAATCACGAGCGAGATGGGCAAAGAGGTGCTTAATGCCATAAAGAAAAAGGAGTTTGCGAAACTCAAGGAGCTAAGGTATAATGAGGGGCTCAACAATAAGTTCACCATGGCATGCGCAAGGATACTCAGCAAGCAGTCACGGGCACGAGCCATGCAGATATATGACGTAATTATGCTCCTAGAGAGGATAGCTGACGAGCACAAGTACATATGCGACCTGCTGGCTGACAACAAGAAGGCTGTTAAGCCAGAACTGATTGCGTTGTTCGGGAAAGTAAACTCCTACTTTGATGCTTTCCAAGAAATATTCTATAAGTTTGGCCCTGAGCTCAAGAAAAGGATTTATTTGGAGAGGAAATCCCTGCTCAAGGATGCACTTGGCTTGGTGGAAAACGCTGGTGGCAAGGATGCAGTGCTGGCCCATCACCTTGTGAACATTGTTGCCAAGACCTATGAGTGCGCAGGGGGCTATTTTGCGTCGATTCTGTAGAATTAATGAAGATACGTTAACTTAGGGGAGGACTTAACAATCTTAATCCCTGCCTCTTTTAATCCCCCCACTACATGTTCCAACTCAGGGAAGGCATTGCACGTATAATCACAAAGTGCCTGGAATTGGGAGTAATGATGTGAGCCTTTTGTGTGGCGCTCCTCCTCGTTGCCGAACCGCTCCAGAGTCCAAACCTGGTCGCCAAGCTTGTTGAGGTGGCCGAAAATGAGCTCAACCAGGAAAGAACGCTCAAAGCCCTCCCGTGCAAGCTCTGTGCCTCCTGCTAATGAGTAGGAATTGAGGTATGTATCGCTGAAATCTGCCAATATTTTTTTGAAAAAACCCGGATTTGTGCATGCCCCCTGAAGCGAGCCTGTATCCCTGAGAGCGCAGAGCGTATACATTGCGAGATCCTCCAAGGGATAACCTATCCGAGCCATCTCCCAGTCAAGCATATAGTATTGGTCCAATGCTTCCCCGATTCTAATGTTTCTGGGCTTGAAATCCCCGTGAAGAAGAACTCTGGGCTTGTTGCCTAGGGCAGCGTCAACTTTTTCAGCAGCCAAGGCCATAGCTTTAACTGCACCTGGCTTCGCATCCAGATACCTAAAAAGCCTCTCCCGGAGAATGACTGGCCTCTCAAGCGTTTCAATCTCTATCTTGTGCAGCTTGAGCTCATCCTGGTTTTTTGTCCCCACAACATTCATGTTAGCAAGAATATTTAGCACAGTGCAAGAAACCTCAATGGCCTTCTGAGTGCCAAGCTCATCCATAACGCCATAAAGGTCGTCTTCACCCACCTTGTCAAGTACGACGCCCTCCCTCATGGTTGGCTCTAGGAATGCAAATCTGTGATCAAAGCCCTCCCCAGGAACATAGCCAATTGGGGCAGCTGTTGGCACACCAAGTAATGCCAGGAAAGTTGGGATTGCAGCTGCCTTAAGCCTAAGTGCCTCGTTGCCATTGAAATCCTTTATGAAAATCCTTCCCCTGCGCAGCCCTGCGTAGGTGAAACTCACTTCCCATCTTGGTATGCTTGAGTTGTTTAGCCTCTTTATTGATTGGATTTCAGGGGATGGATAGTGACCTGTTGAGGTAAGCAGGGATTCGAGGGATTTCACAAACTCGTCTGTTTTTGTTGGATAGGTTGTATCCACGGATAATGCTGACGCACCCTCCTCTTGAAAAGCCCCAGCTTCAAACTCACCGCCTGGGAGGTTTTCCTGGGGTTTCACCTCTTGGGATATGCGTCTTGTCTCCTTAAATTGGCGGACAACCATGGTATCTCTCAATCCCTTATACGAAGGTCTACGTGAGTATACAGGCACGCTAAGCTCGTCCATACTTTCCAGAATCTGTTGAATACTCAACTCCTCGGCCATAACCCCTTTAAGGAGCAGAGGTTTATAAACCTTTTTGTTACTTTTAAATAACAAAATATTTCTTGGTTTTTACAAAGGCTTATAAACACACCTCCCGTAGTAATCATTATGGGTCTGGTGGCGAGGATTAGAAAGCTTGCTGCAGAAACAGGAGCAAAGCGTGGAAGTATTCTCGAGAAAAAATTGTTTAAGGTTTACCACCCCATATTAAATTTTGATTCAGAATTTGGTTATCCTATTCAAGGTATGCAACATGGCGTGCCAGGAGGCTGGGAGAAGTCTGCATTTAAGGGCGCCATGAAGCTGACTGTGGACAAGGAACGCGGGAAGTACTGGAAATTGCTCGGCGTCACAACAACAAAAGTGGCCATGGCCTCAACAATGCTCTTGGCAACATACATTGCAGTGGCTCCCACATACTTCTTAACTGAGCCTGTGAAAATAGAGAGGGCAATCACTTTCGGGCGCCAGGTTCTGGGTAAAATATTCGGATTCTAGCCATTGGCTTTTATGTCTTGAAGGAAGATAAGTTTCGCAACTCTCTATATTTGGATTAAGTTGCGCCAAGGGGTTCTATACCCCCTCCGCTACATCTGGGCGCCCAGATGGGGAAATCTTTAAAAGCCAGGACGCGCTTTTTCACCTTGCAGGCTAGACCGGGTGGTTAGCCCTCACCTGTTACTGCAAACGGGCTTTACGGCGGGGTTGAAGCTTAATTGAGGCTTGTTGTAGGCTTAGGGGTCCTTGATTGGACGCTGAAGCCCTGTCCTATAGGGTGGTTCTTCAAAGGAACCGAGTCAGGT
>CAIWSB010000102.1 GCA_903915225.1 uncultured Candidatus Woesearchaeota archaeon | reverse complement strand
TTCCTTCTTTAATGCCTCATGCTCCTCGCTCAGCTCTCCCCTTTGCTGCTGCCGAAGCTCCATTGTCTTTAGTTGGGAATGATGTTCACGAAGCGTAGAAAACTCCTGTTCCACATTGATAATCCGGTTGGCATCGAGTTTCATCTTAGCCAGTTTTGAAAGCTGCACACGGCAATCGTCAAGATGCATTTGTTTCTTTTCAAAATCCTGCCTAATGTTTTCTAAACCAGATAGCTCCCCTTCCATTCGCCCCAACTGCTCAACTTTCTCACGAAGCAAATCCTGTTCCTTCTCCTCAATCTGGAGTTTTTCAGCCAGCTGAAGAATCCTCATCTTTATGTTCTGCTGCTGCCCCTCCAGCAATTTGAGCTGGCCAGCACGCTCATTGGATATCTCAAGGCGATGCTGAGGCGTTAACGGCGCTCTGCAGACTGGGCACGTTTTTGCTGCCTCAAGGTTCTCTAGCACAATTTCATGCTCCCCAGCCTTAGTAATCAATTGCTGCTGCTCAAGCTTGGCTTTTTCAATCACACCACGAGTCTCCTCAATCACCTTTTGGAGCAGAAGGTGCTGTTCCCTGCAAGTCTTAAGCCCGAGTGCCTTTTCTGCGAGCCTTTTTAGGCCATCCAGTCTGGGAGATAATCTCCCCAGCTCAGCTTCAATTTGGGTAACCTCTTTTGAAACTGATTCAAACCTCACACTATGCTCGGCCTCTTCCCTGCGCAGCCTTTGCAGCTCAGCCTCTTTCTCGGCAAGAGTTTTTTCGAAAGCCTCAATGGATTCAACTTCTTTTATCTCACCCAGGGCCTTAAACCGACGCTCAATCTCTGCCGCCCTCTCCTTGTTCTTGAGTAAAACCTGCCTCTCTTTCTCAATCATCGCCTTGTCTGATTCAAGCCGTTCCAAAAGGGCCTGTTCCCTTTTCCTAAGCTCTGTTTCCTCTTTCCGTTTGGCCTCTATCTTTTCAATGCAAGCCTTAAGCTCAACAATACCCTTCTGGCTTTGCTCTATTGACTTGGAAAAAGAGTGCAGTTTACCGCGCTTAAATTCGAGCTGTTCCTTGTATTGCCCAATCTCTTCCTCCACTTTGGGCAAATCAACAATGCCTGCCTCTATCTCTTTTGCTTCCTGCCTTAAACTCCTGGCCACAATGGATGCATTTTCCCTGGCAAGCTTGTACTTGTCAATGTTGAAAATCTTCCTTAGCGTGACGAGCCTTGTTTCTGCCCCTTCACCAATTATCTTCCGCATCTCTTCTTGCGGCGTGTATACAGTGTATCTGAAGATAATGGATTTACGGTTCGAAACCATTTCGTCAGGGTAGCCAATAAGCTTTAGAACAAACGCTTTCAGTTCAGTTGCAGTAAGCTCAGTGCGCTCTCCATCAGCAATTACATATCCCGCCTCCTGGCGCACCCTATCAGCTTTGCGCTTCAGGCTCCTTCTAATTGTATAATCTTTGCCACCAAGCTCAAAGCACAGCTCCACAAATCCCTCAGAAGCAGCATGGTTGAGAAGGGCCTCTCCTGATAGCTCGGTGCTGATGCCAAACAGCGCGAATTCGATTGCCAGCAGTATTGTGGTTTTGCCCGAGCCTATATCGCCTGCCAGCAGCACTGTGCCAGCAGGTATCTCAATCTCCTCACTCCTATAGCTACGAATATTCTTCAGCTTAACACTTTTAATTATCATTGAAACCAAAGCCCAAAAAAGGGCTCCAACCTTTTATATTTTGTGAAAAAAAACTCGCCCCAGGCGAGCTCAATATAAGAAGAAAAACGCCTGGGCAAAACCTGCTAAGAAAAAACCTATGTAGAAGTAAGGCGCATATGAGAGCACCCTTTCCTTCATTCCGCGGTTTCCCACGCTCAAGAATAATGGGAGCGAGAGGAATCCTAACATCAATATTCCGGTGATGAAAAATCCGAAAATCCACTGGAATATGGTCTCATAGGGGAAGAACCTCATAAACAATCCCAGCAGGAGGAATTGCAGAAACCGCACAACAACACCCACCAGGCCAGCAATTAGCTGGTCGAAGGCATTGGCCTTGCCCATTCTCCCAACAATGACAGCAAGGAGATATGCAGCCAGGAGCAATCCCATCCAGATAAACATATACACAACCATATTCTCCACCTCGTTCGTTTTAAGAGAATAATGAGGTTCAAGTATATAAAGTTGATTTGCAACCAAAGGGTTACAGAAGAGTCGAATATTTTATAAAGTCTAGGTTCTAAAATAAAAAGATGGGAAAGCTCGCTCTCCTCATCCAAGCAAGCCGTCCTCCGGGGTGGGTCCTGGCGCCTTTGGTCTTTCTCCTAGGTATCATGATATCTGGCGGGCATTACACCAACTGGCTGCAGATGGTCCAGCTAGTGCTCCTCACAATGCCCTACTGCGTGTTTCTCTATGGGATTAACGATGTGTTTGACTTCAAGTCTGATATGCAAAACCCCAGGAAAGGGGGCCTCGATGGGATTAAACTGCAGAAAAAGTTTCAACGATTTGTATATT
The DNA here is from genome assembly GCA_903915225.1 of uncultured Candidatus Woesearchaeota archaeon. GTDB lineage: Archaea > Nanobdellota > Nanobdellia > Woesearchaeales > B29-G15 > B29-G15. Next base: position 85 of record CAIWSB010000102.1, on the reverse strand, counting down.
GGTCCGGGCTACTTTTTGCTGCACTGCTGGCCTTGAGTTCAATAGCCACCCTAAACATCTCAAACATTATTGGGATGGCCATTTT
>CAIWSB010000101.1 GCA_903915225.1 uncultured Candidatus Woesearchaeota archaeon | reverse complement strand
AGTGTTTGCCATCAAAAATATCCCCCATTCAAAAAGGTAAATGTCCTCAAGTTTATAAAACTTAATAATTTGGCAATTTTTTAAAAGAAAATTAAATCAACTTATGAAAAAAAGATTTAAGTCGTTACGCTTCTCACGATCATCTTTTTTAAGGAGTTATGGTTTATTGTAATAGATGTAAGACTGGTCATATAGATTTGAGCCCTAATAAATACGATTAATTACCTTAGAAAGGGTAAACACGGAAGGAAAATTAATTCCCACGTTACCACGAGGATTCGCTTCACTCGCTCTTCACAATCACCTTCTGGGATTTGAAGGTTTTGTAGATGCCGTCGATTATGTCTAGGCCTGCATAGCCGGCTAGGAAGGAGATGGCCAGGCCGAAGCCTAAGACTATGCCCATGAAGGCTCCGACAATGCCGGAGACTGTTGTGGATATCATCCAGTATTTCCAGATTATCACTTTCTTTTTGACCTTGGAGTTTAGCAGGCTTATCATGCTGCGGATTAGTCCGCCCATGCAGCCAAAGACGCATGCCATCAAAGCGTCGTTTGGTGTCATGGGTTTCGGCGTGGAGCTGGCTTTAAAAGAATTATCCGGGATTTTTTGAAGGATTTTCATGTTTGAAAGGCTTCCGGGATTTTTTTAGGTGGGCTTTTATTGGGGAGATGGGGAGGGATTTACCATGAGCCCGGACGGAAAGCTTTATATATTACCTTTAGTAATAATATTATTACAAATAGTAATAATATTGCTGCAAGGGGTAATGAACATGAAGGCTGACATGAATGAGGACCCGGACATAAGGATACTTAAGCTGCTGATATCAAGCAGGGATGAGGGCTTCACCATACGGGGGATTGCAGAGGCCACAGGCATTAACTACCGGATAGCACATGATCGGGTGGCACAGCTTGGGAAGGAAGGCCTGGTGAAGATTACCCGTGCAGGCCAGGCAAAGGTCTGCCAGTTCACGAGCAGGTTCAGCAACAAGGTTTACGAGGCAGAGTATTACCGGAGGGCGGATTTGTTCGGGAAAAACAAGGATTTTCTCGTGCTGCATAACCGGCTCGCAGGGCTGAATTTTGTCTTTGTTGCCCTGCTGTTTGGCTCCCAGGCCAAGGGGACGGCGGGCAAGCACTCGGACATCGACCTAATGACAATTGGCGGGGATAAAAAAGAGATAGAGAAAATAGCCTCCATCTGGCCTGACAAGATACACCTCACTGCCCTTAGCGCTGAAGATTTCATCCTAATGGCAAAAAGCCGGGAATTCACAGTCGCCAGCGAGGCCATAAGGAACAACATTATATTGATAGGCAAGGAGGAATACTACAGGCTGCTGAAAAATGCTGGATACTAACAGGATTCATGAGGCTGAAAGCAATGTCAAAGCCTACTTACGGGACGGCTTGCTCAAGAAGGCAGCCCCGGACAGGCAGGTAATAGGCATCCTGCTGGGAAACGCCCGGGAAAGCCTTCTTGTTGCCGAGGCAGCCCAAAACCTCTCGGAACTGTGGGTCATCGTGTGCTCATATTATGCAATGTTCTACTCTGCCAATGCTGCCCTCATCAAGCACGGCTACAAAGTCAGCGATAAGATAGTCCACAAGGTGACATCAGATGCGATGATTGCCTATATCAGGGGTAAGCTTCGTGACACCCTTATTGAGGAATACGAAGATACCAAAGAGGAAGCCCTTAACCTCGCAGGGATTAGGGCGAACTCATTAATCGAATCCTTTGAGCTTGAAAGGAAGAAAAGGGGCCTGATCCAGTACCACACAAAGGAGCTTGAAAAGGAGTCCAAGGCAAAGACCTCACTGCAGAGGGCAAAGGTGTTCACACTGGAGATGGAGAAGCTGCTTTGAGGGTTTTACTTCAGCTGCCTTTCAATTCTTCTGGATTCTGGGGTATCCCTTGTGTAGGCGTCCTCAAAGGTTAGGGTCTTTGGCCTTCCGCCCTTGTTCTTTTTTGAGTCTAGCACGTATTTACGGATTAGGGCGTTGATTAGCTCCTGGTTTGTCAGGTAGCATTGCCGATTCTTGGCCTGCTCAAGGGCTGCGAAGAGTCCATCGGTCATGGTTAATTTGATTTGTTTTGACATTTTGAATGGTATCCTTTAGTACGGTAAGGGTACCTAAAAGAACTTAAACTTTTGGGCTCTGGTCTTGAAAATCTTTCAGTGTCAAAACTAGGTTTTCTTAGGTTATTAACCTAGTTTAGTAAGTATATATGGATAATATGGCCTTTTGGGCCAATATGGATAAAATGTAGCTACCGCTAGCAATATTGGCATAGTCACTAGAAGGACATAGCTTTGGCTAGCTTTGATAGCATTGATTTATTTGATTTGAATATGATTTGATTGATTTGAATATGATTTGGATAATATGGCTCACGCGCAAAAAGGGCTTAGCCGTAGAATGGCATAGCTTATGCGCTTCAAGCCTTGATTTAATTTGATTAACTTTAGATTGAATAGCTTTAGATTGCTTTGATTAAGATTACATTGCTTTAGATTTCATAGCTTTCGCTAGCGATAACGGCTTAGCCAGTAGAAAAGGCATAGCTTACGCTAGCTAGCTTTTGATTATGATGCATTGCTTGAGATTCGTTAGCTTTGATTAGATTTTCATTGCTATCGCTAACTTCAATTGCATATGCAAGAACATGAACATTTCTCTTTGATCTTACGGTTACATTGAGAACTCGAAATATAGAAATATCGAAAGAAAGAAACAAATCAAGAATTTCAAGCAATGTAAAAAAAGAGAGCCCATGCAAGCGTTTGGATTCTGCTATGAACGATTGGTAACAGCATGCTGAATACCTCGCGTGAGCTTGGTACTTACACATCTGTCCCATCAAACTCCTGTTTTTGGAGAGCTCTAGGATGTTTATTTTCACGGGCGGCTTCGTGCTTAGATGCTTTCAGCACTTATCCGCGTAAAGCGTGGCTGCCCGGCGCTACCTTGCCAAATAACCGGTACACTAGAGGCTTCGAACCTTTGTTCCTCTCGTACTAAAAGGTCCTTCCATTCAAACATCCGACATTCCCAGTAGATATCAAACCAACTGTCTCACAACGTTGTGAACCCAGCTCGCGATCCCTTTTAATCGGTGAACACCCGCACCCTTGGCTGCTTCTGCACAGCCAGGATAGGAAGAGCCGACATCGATGTAGCAAACCGCGCCGTCGATGTGAACTCTCAGGCGCGACAACTCTGTTATCCCCGGAGTAACTTTTCGGTCGTCCCTAGCTCCTATTAATGGAGCATAGAGGGTCGCTAGGCCAACATTTCTGTCCAGAGTTCTTTATTGTTCAGAACACTGTCAGGCTAGCTTTTGCCCTTGTACTCTCCACCGGATTTCCGACCCGGTTGAGCTAACCTTTGGACTCTCCCGATACCATTTCAGGAGAGTGCCACCCCAGCCAAACTGTCCACCAATTGTTGTCCTCGCTAAAAAACGAGTTAGCAACACAAGTCCTGGAGGGTAGTGTTTCATTGGCGTCTACACTAAACCTAGCGGCTTAGCTTTGGCGACTCCTACCTACACTATACAACAGGTCCCGGGCTGCAGCAACAGGCTACAGTAAAGTTTCACGGGGTCTTCGCTTCCCACTGGAAATCCCTGGCCTCTGCACCAGGAAAGTGCATTCGGAGGCTTCCAATTGGGGACACTGAGGATCTCGTTACACTATTCATGCACGTCGTCATTTAAACGACAAGGTATTTCGCTACCTTAAGAGAGTTATAGTTACTCCCGCCGTTTGCTCGCTCTTAGCTCCCTTGGAAAGGAGTTTGAAGTACGAGTACTGGGCAAATGTCACCTTCTATACACAGCCTTGCGGCCTTGCAGAAGGTTGTGTTTTTGTTAAACAGTCGGACCCTCCTTGTTATTGCACCCTGCTATCGCCCTCATACGAGAACAAATGCAGGGACCTCTTATACCAAAGATACGAGGCTAAATTGCCGATTTCCCTCAATTGGATTACACCTGCACACCTTAGGCTTCTCACCTAGGGGCACCTGTGCCGGATCTCGGTACGATCATCTGCTTTGATCCCCAGCCCTTTTTCACGGACTCCAGGAATCAGCCGAATGGCCAAAAGACCACTATTCTCTTCTTTATCCGCTTCTCATCATTGCGATACTCAGCGGACTTCTTAACGATTAACACAGACGGCTATCTGTGTCGGCTTATCCAGAAATGTCAGGACTGGAGCCTCCGTTGCCGATAAAGCAGACGGTAAAGGAATATTAACCCTTTTCCCTTTCCCCAGCGACCAATTAGGTGCTGGGTTAGGCTCGACTAACCCTTAACTGATGTGCATTGTTAAGGAACCCTAGCCCTTTCGGTGGCAGAGATTCTAACTCTGCTCTGGTCCTACTATCACCAGGATTCTCATTACCTGCCGGTCCACATCTCCTCTAGGAAATGCTTCTGCCCAACAGGCACGCCTACCTACCTAACCGCACGCGCGGTACTAGAGTATCGGCGGCCAGCTTAGCCCCGATTATTTTAGACGCGTATGATCTAGACGAGTAAGCTGTTACGCACTTTTTAAAGGATAGCTGCTTCTAAGCCAACCTCCTCGCTGTTTTAGACCATACACCATCTTCACCCTTTAACACTTAGCTGACACTTAAGGGCCTTAACTCTAGTCTGGGTTGTTCCCCTCTCGGACATGAAGTTTACCCCACATGTCCCGTCTCCCGGAATCGATACAACCAAAGCATTCTGAGTTGGACAAAAGGGTGACCGGTTTCCCAGCCATAACCTCTAATCCGTAGCTTTACCGCCTTGGTAAGTTCATTCGAGACTTGACTGCAGCCAAATTCGGTAGGAACCAGCTATCACCAGACTCGATTGGCTTTTCACCCCTAGCCCCAGGTTAAAAGAACGCTTGTTCACAGAAACTCTGCGGGCTTCCACGAGGTTTTATCCCCGCTTCACCCTACCCAGGGTTAGATCGTCTGGTTTCGGGTTGTACCCGGGTGACTAATGGCACTTTCATACCACACCCCTCGCAAGCTGCGGGTTATCGGTTTCCCTTCGGCTTCCTTCTGTACGGAAATTAACCTCGCCACTCGGGTGCACTCCCTGGCCCGTTATTCAAAACGTACGGCACAACTCCAAAGAGCCGTGCCTAACTAACGCTACTTGATTTCAGGTTCTTTTGACTCCCTGTTAAGGGTTCTTTTCAACTTTCCATCACTGTACTGTGTACGCTATCGGACTTAAAATGTGTTTAGGGTTGGAGGTTAATAACCCCCACGTTCAGACCTAGTATTCGGTAGGCCTTACTCTGGATATGCCCAGGCCATTCTCAGTTATCCCTACGGGGCTTTCACCCTCTAAGGCGCTCCATTCCAGGAGACTTTGGGTTCCCAAGAGACAGCCATATAAGCATCCAAACACCACATTCCCTGAGCATTTCTGTCCAGGATTCGGTTTGCCCTGTACCGCTTTCAGTCGCCCTTACTAACGGCATCTCGTTGATTTCTCTTCCTGCAGGTACTTAGATGTTTCAGTCCCCTGCGTTCCCGTTCCTTGCGGAACTATTCCTTACGGAAAAAGGAGGTCCTATTGAGACATCCCCGGTTCAAAGTCTACATGCGACTACCCGGGGCTTAATGCAGCTTGTCACATCCTTCTTCGGCATTTTAAGCCAAGTCATCCACCAAGTAGCTTGGTGCAGGACCCAAACGCTTACACGGGCTCATTAATAGGAAATGGGATTTCGTGTGTGCCATAGAACTGGGCACATCCCCTATCTCGTCCAAGCATTCCATGTCTTCGATGGAATACCTTTGAATGATGGACCCGTCGGGATTTTCATATTCTTTTTAGAGTATTTCGAACCCAAGGCCTCCGCCTTGCAAAGGCGGCGCTCTACCAATTGAGCTACGGGCCCATCGATGAATATAATAGGAACCATAATGGCTCCTAGCTTTTAACCTAATGGTTAAGAGCATATGGTAGGAATTTGTATCAATTAATGCGAAAAGGTTAGTTCCGTTACGGAACAAAAATAAATATAAAAGGAGGTGATCCAGCCGTAGGTTCCCCTACGGCTACCTTGTGACGACTTAACCCGCCTCACTGAGCTTAGATTCAACAAAGCTAATAGGCTTTGTTTTACCCAAACCCTGCTCGGTT
>CAIWSB010000100.1 GCA_903915225.1 uncultured Candidatus Woesearchaeota archaeon | reverse complement strand
GAACAGTAAAGTGGTTCAACAGGAAAAAGGGGTACGGATTCATTGAGGGAGAGGATGGCCAGGATTATTTTGTCCACCACTCAGAAGTGCCCGAGGGTACAACCCTGAATGAGAACGATGCTGTAACTTTTGAGGCAGCTGAAACCGAAAGGGGAAAGCAGGCCAAGAAGGTCGCACCAAAGTAATCAGAGAATTGCGATAATTCTTGAGTAAACTTTTTTATGGTTATTTATTGTTTTTCCAAAATTATCCGGACATATACTGAATGGCTCTTTCAGCCTGATAATTTCTGATTGATCCTTCACGGTTCTTGCGCTTTTCTGGACCACACGATGAAAGCAATTTGTATTGTACTTCTGTTATCGGCACAATCCTTGAAGAGGGCGACTTTCGCTTTTGCAGCAAAACCTGCTCTGCGCCTGTTGTCCTAAACTGCCAGTCTGCCTTATCCTCAGCAGTCTCCCCTTGTCCTTTTCTCGTGATTTGGTAGCCCCAGCTCAAGTACCCTGGCCGGGTCTGCTCGCCAAAGCAATAAACCCTGGTTGATGCATCTGGGATTTTTACATAGACAAATCTTCTTACCCCTTCAAAAGAATCCACACTAGCCTCATTTGGGAGGGATTCCAGGAGAGCAGAAATATCTTTTCCTTTTGGAACAGTTGAATTCACATGACAACGGGCATTGCCCCCTTTTGCCTGTTTCGCTTTTGATTCTACTTTTGTAGGTTTCTTCTTTGGAGTTGCTTTTACTTTTGGCAGCTTTCTTGGTACGTATCTGGCAGACTCTTCAACGACTGGAAGAGGCTTCTTTTCAGCAAATTCCTCCCCACCAAGCTTTCGCCTAGGGGTGTAATCCCTGAGGCGGTTTAATGAGAGGATTGGTTTCCCTTCGGCATTTGGATTTTCACCAAATTTTTTCGCAAGGTATATCATCGGTTCGGACAATCCTTCTGCAGTCGTCCTCCCAATATCAGTCAAATTCCTGGCTATATAGCCGTCTTCTGAAGCGTATTTTGGCAGAATTGGTTTTTCAACCAAGCCTTTTGCAACCAATGCACCTAACCAAACCCTTATCTCACCTGGAGTCTTCGCTCCGATGACTTTTGACAATTCATCAGATTTGTTTATTCCAGAGAGCAAATCAAGAAGTGTTACTATCTGCCCCATGCCCATCTGCTGCCTGCTGGTTGCCTTAAACAGATGCACATATTTCTCTGCGGGCATGTGCTGCACAAATTCAAGGCCTGATTCAGTAAGCTTAATTCTGCAATGCATGTTGACTCCGTCAAGCTCAACAAGCCCAGATTCCTTGAGTTCCAGAAGATATGGATTATAGAGCCTGTCTGCTTTCTTGACGTTCCCCACACGCTTCATCAGCTCTTGTATAGTAATATAATCTGCTTCCAGAGAACGCAGCGCTGAAGAGAATCTTGGAACAAATACATATGTGGCAACCCACTCGGGCAGCACTATACTCTCAAGCCCCGCTTTTTCAACCATTTTTAGTTACCAAATAGTAGTAATTTATAAACCTTTGCCCGTTTTAGGGCACATTTTCTCGCCGTAGTTTCCCATCTCTATTGAGGCTTCTTGTCCCAAATCCAAAAATATTTAAATAGGACCCCCTTTTCAGTTGTTGACTTTAGATAAACAAACCTAAGGGGTGTGTTTTATGGGAGAAGAAATCAAGCTTAAGGTTGTGGAAGCAATTCAGGATGATGTCAACAAGGGGATTGTAAGGATTGATTCTTCATTTATGAGGAAAATCGGTGCCCTGCCAGGTGACATTGTGGCAATTAAGGGCGAACGCGATACTGTTTCTATTGTTGACCGAGCCTACCCTGGCGACATTGGCCTCAATGTGATCCGTATGGATGGTATCACAAGGCGCAATGCCAAGACAGGTATTGGTGAGACTGTTACTGTTGTCAAAGCCACTGTTGAGGTTGCCAAGAAGGTTGTGATTGCACCTGCAAGAAAAGAGGTTCAAGTTAGGGCATCACCTTATTTATTCAAGCAAGGACTGTTGGGGAGAGCTGTACTCAAGGGCGACCTTGTCAGCCTTGGTGGCACGGGCAGGAGACGTATGGCCCTTAGCCAATCACCTCAATTCGAAGACATTTTCAAGATTCTTGATGAAGGACTAATGGGCTTTGGTTTTGGCGACCTGAAATTTATAGTTGCTGAAACTAACCCTAAGAAACTCCCGGTTGTCATAACAGACAGCACAGAGGTTGAGCTGAACCCCGAGGCAGTTGAGGTTGAGGAGGAGTCAGCTGTGATGGAGGTCTCCTACGAAGACATCGGCGGGCTTGATGATGAAATAAAGAAAATAAGGGAGATGGTTGAGCTGCCCCTGAAGCACCCCGAAGTGTTTGAGAGCCTAGGCATAGAACCTCCAAAAGGGGTCCTGTTATATGGTGTTCCCGGCACAGGTAAGACGCTGCTCGCCAAAGCTGTGGCAAATGAGACCAGCTCAAATTTCTTTGTGATTAACGGGCCTGAGATTATGAGCAAATACTACGGCCAGTCAGAAGAAAACCTCCGAAACAAGTTCCAGGAGGCTGAGAAGAGCGCACCAAGCATAATTTTTATTGACGAGATTGATGCAATTGCCCCAAAGCGTGAGGAAGCCAAGGGCGAAGTAGAGCGACGTGTTGTTGCACAACTGCTGGCACTAATGGATGGCCTGAAATCCAGGGGCAAGGTTGTGGTTATTGCTGCAACCAACATGCCTAATGAGCTGGATTCTGCGCTTCGCAGGCCAGGGCGATTTGACAGGGAGATTGAGATTGGTGTACCAAAAACTGATGGCAGGCTCAATATCCTTAAGATCCACACCAGGAACATGCCGCTGTCAAAAGAGGTCAACCTAAACAAGCTGGCTGAGATAACCCACGGATTTGTTGGGGCAGACCTGTCTGCGCTGGCCAAGGAGACTGCAATGATTGTGCTTCGAAGGCTTTTGCCAGAGCTCAATCTTAAGGAGGACGAGCCAATCCCAAAGGAAATTTTAGAGAAGGTCGAAATAAAGCAGACGGATTTCCTAGAGGCGCTTAAGTTTGTCAGGCCATCAGCGCTCCGCGAGGTGCTGATTGAGAAGCCAACTATAGGATGGAAAGACATTGGCGGGCTTGAGGCTGTGAAGCAGGAGCTCAAGGAGGCTGTTGAGTGGCCGCTCAAGAACCCGAAGGTTTTCTCCAAAATGGGCATCAGGCCGCCACGCGGAATTTTGATGTATGGAGCACCAGGCACAGGAAAGACAATGCTGGCCAAGGCTGTTGCGAAGGAATCGGAGGCCAATTTCATCCTGGTGAAGGGGCCTGAACTGATTTCCAAGTGGGTCGGCGAGTCTGAAAAGGGAATTAGAAAGGTTTTCGAAAAAGCCAGAACTGCATCGCCTAGCATAATCTTCTTTGATGAGATTGATTCACTTGTGCCAAGGCGTGGCTCAACCAGCGGCGATTCTGGTGCAACTGACCGTGTTGTGAACCAGATGCTGACTGAGATGGATGGCATGGTGGACCTTGGTGATACGATCATCATTGCCGCAACCAACAGGCCTGACCTTTTGGACACTGCAATGCTGAGGCCCGGGCGTTTCGATAGGATTATCTTATGCCCGACACCAGATGAGGCCTCCAGGCTGGAGATTCTTAAGCTGCATGCCAAGAAGATGCCCCTGAAGGGGGTTAAGCTGGAGGAAATTGCAAAAGAGACTGAGGGTTATGTGGGCGCTGACATTGAGGCGCTGTGCCGAGAAGCAGCAATGCTGGCTCTGCGCGAGAACATCAAGACAGAGCATGTGACAATGGAAAACTTTAAGAAGGCAATGGAGAAAGTAAGACCATCTGTCACAAAAGATATTGAAGAAGAGTACGAAGGGCTCAAGGAAAAGTTCCATCGGGCCAGGGCAAAACAAATGAAGGATGAAAAACCCACATACTGGGGGTGATTGAAACGGCATTTCTTTTTTTTGGTCCAAGAAAAACCCCTGAGCAGCTTACCCAGGAGGGGCTGCGCCACATCAGGGAGCTTTATGCTGAGATTCTCCACCTGGAGAGGCGTGTTGTTGAGGACGTCACCCTGTTCTTCAACTACGAAGAGCGTGAAAAGCAGCTGATGCATGACATCAAGACAATGGAGCACCTGCCGAAGCACGAGCGGCTGCGGCGTGCGCAAGAGCTGATGCACCGTGAGCATGGCCTGCTGGGGCATGAGAAGCAGATGATGGATGAAATCAGGGGTCGTCTTATGGAAGTCCACCGCAGAGTTTCAGGGCAGCTCAGGACGCTTGAAAGAATTCAAAGGAATCTCTGAAAAATTTCCGGTTTCTCTTTAGCAAACTCTTTAATTAGTTCGCAATGCCCTGCCTCATGGTAAGGCGGGTTTGGCTGATGCTGAGTGGCAAGCTGCAGGGTGAATTGCATGATTGAACTACTGGCTTCCGCAATGTTAGGGGGCCTCGGCGGACTTACGCGGGGAGTTCTGGGAGTGTTCAAGGCAATGAGCAAAAAACTGAAAATAAACTGGGCTTACTGGGGAATTACAGTTGCGATCTCCATTGCCATCGGAACCTTCACTGGCACAATATTCTCATTTGACTTTCGGCTGGCAGCGCTGGCTGGTTATGCCGGTACAGACATGCTTGAAGGGGTCTACAAGGCATTTGCTGTTGAGAAGGTTTTTGTCCCAAAAGTCAAACCTATATAATGCATAACAACAATAAGATTTAAAAATAAAAGTGTTTCACTAAAAACCATGGTTGCAATTGTTCTCAATGATTATGTTTTTGCAATAATCAAGATAGTCCTGGCTGTGCTGCTGGGAAAACTCATTCATGTGATATTTTCCATTTACCTTCATAAAGCGGCAAAGATGACGAAGACAACACTGGATGATGAGCTCCTCAGGGTTCTCACAAAGCCGTTTTATGTTCTAGTGATAGTTGGGGGCCTTCATGCTGCCCTCTCCGGCCTACGGGAATTGATTCAGTTCCAGCCATTAGTCAATGGCATATTTTTTGTGCTGTACATACTCCTGGCCTCATTCATTGCATCTAGGATTCTTTCATTACTCATAAGCCACTGGCTCAAGGTACAGAAGAAATTTGAGAGGACGCCCAAGCTGGTCAGCAAAATTGTGGCTGTCATAATTTATGTCATAGCAATCCTAATCACGCTGGACCACTTCAATATTGCAATAACACCGTTGATAGCTACCCTTGGTGTTGGAGGCATTGCCATTGGGCTTGCACTCCAGGGCACCTTGGCCAATCTCTTTGCTGGCCTCTTCCTGCTCTCTGACAAACCCATTGTGGTTGGGGATTTCATTGAAATGGATAACAAGCTCTCAGGCAATGTTGAGGACATTGGCTGGAGGACAACCAGGATAAAATTGCTCTCCGATGACATTGTGGTTGTGCCCAACTCAAGGCTTGCTGACAGCATAATAATCAACTATTCAATGCCGAACGAAAAGACCAGCTGTATTGTCAAATGTAACGTCAGCTACAACTCTGATCTTGACAAGGTTGAGAAAATCACCCTTGAGGTTGCAAGGAAAATCCAGAAGTCAGTTGAGGGTGCTGACCCAGACTACGAGCCGCTCGTCAGGTTCAATGAATTTGGACTATACAACATTAGCTTCAATGCCATATTGGGGATTAAGGATTATGCTTCCAGGTACAGGGTTACGCACGAGTTCATGAAGGCAATCAAGGCAGCCTTTGATAAGAACAAGATTGAGATAGCTGTGCCAATGGTTGAGACACCTAAGTGACTTTCTTCACGTATTTCAAAGCCATATCTATTGCCTGGGCTTGGTCGTAGTTCTCACCAATATCCGGATTGATTGCAGCTCCTACAGCGGCTGTAAAAAGTATTAATCCGCAGGTCACCTTGCCAATCAGATCACTATAAATATAAGGGGATGAGCTACCTAGGATGTAAGGAGCAGCAGCCTTGGCCAAGGCCAAAATCCCCATTCCTGTGAAAATGCCCCCGGTCATATTCCCAAAGAAAATATAGCTAGGAGAAACCCTCAGGAAGCCGGAATTGTTTACGAGTTCCGATAAGGGCTTTGATTGCCGGTTGTGTTCTTTTGATCCATAAAGCCAAGGCACTATTGCTTTCCAGCCGGTCATTTCCTGCCCGATTTTGCGGGTGTATGCCTCCACTGTCTCTGTGCCTTTCTCAGCAGCAACCATTACAGGATTGTCTGAATACTCCGCAAGTGTTGCCCTGATTTTTGACTCCAATTCACTGTGCTCATTCTCGGGAAGATTCCCCAGCGAGTCCCAGAAGAATGGATCCCAGAGGTTAAGATGAGAGGGCTTGAATTCACTCCCTTCCACTTCCCGGTATTTTTCGGTTTCCTTGTTCAGCCTGTAAAAAAGGGGCTTTCTCCGTTTCATTACGTCCGATAGTCGTGGGATATTAAAAAACCTTTTGCCACTATCTGATAATTACATATTAAGGGACAAGCTTTTATATCAAACATCCATTGGAATGGCTAATGAACGCTGCCAGTTTCCTTCTCAGGCTGCCGATGTACAAGGCATACAAACGGGCTGAGTTCCCAGGTGTTCTGCCCTTCTCCTATGTTTTCCTTCTCTCGACAAAGTGCAACTCCCGCTGTAAAACATGCGGCCTCTGGAAGGTGCCGAGCCATGATGAACTCTCGCTGAATGATTGGCTCAAGGTTATTGAAAGCATTGGCAACCGTGCCGCCTGGGTCACAGTCACAGGCGGGGAGCCCTTCATGATTCCAGGGATTGACAAGATTCTCTGCACAGTCCTCCAGAAAACCAAGCCAATGGTGCTCTGCATACCCACAAATGCCTCAATGCCGCCCACAATATACAAGACTCTTGGAAGGGTCCTCGTGACTCCAGGGAAATATGAGCTTATAGTAAATATCTCCGTTGATGAGGTTGGAGAGAAGCATGACCAGATTAGGGGGCTTACTGGCGGATTTGCCAAGGTCCTTGAGACTGTCAAAGTGCTGAGGAGGCTTCGGGCCCGATTTCCCCAACTTCGAATAGGGATTAACACAGTTATTTCAGAATGGAATATTGACAGGATTGACAAGATCCACAACTATGTTTTCACCCAAATCCGCCCAGACGATCATATCTTTGAGATTGCCCAGGAGCGAGTTGAGCTCAACAGCTCCAATGTTGGCCTCGGTCTTACGGATCTACGGGTTGTGAAGTTCCTACGGCAGCTTTCTGCTGAAAACCGCATGGCTGCGTTTAGGAAGCGTGGCGTGAGTGCGTTTAAGGCAATTAGCAGGGCGAGGTACTACATCTCTATTCTCCATCAAAAGGAAGCCAGATGCAATGCCGGGCTGCTCTCCTGCCAGATAATGCCAAACGGTGACGTTGTGGATTGCGGAACCCGTGGGGATGTAATGGCCAATGTGAAAAGCTTTGGTTTTGACTTCTCAAAACTCTGGCAAAGCCCCGGGCCAGCCAAGGCAAGGGCAATTTACAGGAAACGCAGATGCAAATGCCAACTCGCTAATATATTCTACATTAATAGATTCTAATGATATATGCATAGATGCAGTCTAAAGGAAAAAAACCAATCTGAGCAGCAACAATGGCGCCGCTGGACCGGGGGATGGCCCCTACGGGGTGGTCCAGGAGGAGCGAAGCAACAACGGCCGCCAAAGTTGTTGCTGCCATCAAAATCTAGGATTTACAGACGTACGGATAGCTTTCAGCCAAATTGAAGCCTTATTGGGGGTATTTAAGCTTAAGCGTCCTTTTTACTTAAGAAACCATGCTCTCCTCGGAGAAGTCATGCAAGGTACCAAAAGGTTTAAATATGGGTTGTAACTACTAGATGATAATTAACTATTGAGGGTGTATAAACATGAATACAACAAGCAGGCTTTTTGTCGCTATGGTTCTGCTCTTAGCTTTGGCAATTCCTTACGCCGCAGCCGAGAAGAACATAAAGATAATCGAGAATACATTGACAATTGCAGGGAACCCTGGAACCGCTGTCACTGGCACATTCACAGTGCTGAACAACGGCACAGAAGTGCTCAACATCGTCTTCTCTTCCAGCACCCTGGTTTTTGGCACTAACACTATTGCAGCACCTTTTATTCCCGCTGTGACAGTGCTTGAGCCTGGAGCTGTGGCACACGTGAATTACACAGTCAACCTGGCAGCTAACCAAGCAACCGGTGTTTACACCGGCGAAGTCAACGCAACTGACGGCACTGCTACTGATACCATTGCAATCAGCCTTGGTGTCAATGCTGTCCCAAACATGGGCATCAGCCCAACTGCCATCAGCGCAACTGCTGCTAGGGGCTATTCAGAACAGAAATCATTGACTGTTACCAACTCAGGTAACACTGACCTTGCCTCTGTTGTTGTTTCATTCTCAGACTTGACCAAGGTTGGCGGCACAGATATCCTGGCTGCCACCAATATTGCTGTATCAGCCAATGCATTTGCACTGGCCCACGGCAATTCAAGGACCTTGACAGTCACCGCCACAGTTCCAGCAGACACACCCTTGGGAACCTACAGCGGAACTTACCAGGTTGTTTCGGGTTCAGTAATTAAGTCCGGCACAACTCAGATTGTGGTCGTGGAGCCAATTGGCCATGTTGTATTGCCAACTTCACTGGAGTACACCAACGTTGTGAAAAGCAAGACCTACACCGAGGTATTCACAATAACCAACGATGGTAGCTTCGACTTAGGTGGCATCACAATCACATCAACTGTTGATGCCAAGTACAACCTGAGCTTTGCCAACGTGCCAACCACACTCGCCAAGGGCATTTCAAGGCAGATAACAATGACTTTCACAGTCCCAAGCAATGAGGCAACTGGCCTCCACCAGATTGGCACAGTTACCTTCGACTCTGACAAGACAGATGCTGTTGCTATCCCACTCAAGATACAGCCAACCATGATGCTCAAGCTAAAGAACCTGTACCTTTATGTTGATAGCAAGCGAAACTCCATCAACTATGACGTAACTGATGACAAGACAAATGCCAAGCCTGACAGCAAGCTGCAGTTCAAGGCAGATGTCGAAAACCTCTACACAAATGACGAAGACATTAACATAGATGATGTCACCATGAAAGTCACCATTGTAGGGATTGATGATGGAGATGACCTCGAGGATGAGACCAACGGCATCACAGTCCATGCAGATGATAAGGAGACTTTGACTCTGGACTTTAATGTTCCAACTGCAGTGGATGCCAAAACTTACACTGTTGACATCCACTTCGAAGGGCAGGATGAGAACGGAAACGACCAGATACTTGATTACACCACAAAGCTCGTGATTGAGAAGGACACCCATGACGTGAGGATTACAACCTTTGACCTATCAAAGGCCACAATCAGCTGCGACTTGACTGACTCAATGGATGTGAAGATTGTCAACTTTGGCCAGCGCGAAGAGGATGAGGTGTTGTACACCATCAAGAACTCTGACCTGGGCATTAACATTGTCCAAGGTGGTGTAAACAACTACATCGACCTGGTTGAGGACCCATTCGACTCAGACAACACATTCAGCAAGACCCACACAATAAGCCTGCCTTCAAACACAAAGCCAGGCACATATACCCTTGATATGAAGGTCTATATGTCAGGCAGTGATGAGGCAGACTCACAGACTGTTTCACTGACTGTGCAGAAGTGCCAGGAGGATGTGACACCTGCTCCTTCAACCACACCAACCACAACAGCTCCAGTTGATGTTGTCGTGCCACCGGTGACACCACCTGTGACACCAGGGCCGGTTGTTGCTGAGCAGAACTCAGATTTGTTCTCAGGCATCAACCAGTGGTACCTAATCGGCATCCTGGGTGGGGTTTTCCTGCTCGTGCTGATTATTGTGATTGTGCTGGTCGCCACAAGGAGATAAGAAGCTTTTTAAATCTCCTAACCTTTTTTTTATTTAACCTTACTTTCTTGTTTATTTCATTTGTTAATTCCAGAATGTAGTCTTTATCCACTAATTGCTTCTTATTGAACACAATTGTCTCAAGCCGGTCTGTGCCATCAACCTCAACAACAAAATCAGATGAGGCGGCAATAATGCCGGACTTTTTCATTCCAGCTGCCAATGCAACCCTCATCAAAGCCTTGGCTGCATCAAGGCAAGAGCAATGCACATGGAGTATAAATGGCTCGTATTTGAGCCACACGGCCCCTTTAATGCG
>CAIWSB010000099.1 GCA_903915225.1 uncultured Candidatus Woesearchaeota archaeon | reverse complement strand
CTTAATGCCTGTTTCCTGTGAAAACCGAAGCCAATCGTGGATTGAGTGAATCGAGTCCACCACAATAGATTTCCCTTGCCCAAAATGGGCCTTTACAGATTGGACAAACCTATTGTCATAGGCATAAAAGTTGCCAGCAAAGTCAGTAATTACAACAATCTCACCCCTCTTTCTCATCTCCTCAAGCTCACCATTGGCCAAGTAGATGTAAGGCCGGTGGTTGTACTCATTTTCCCGAGGCTGTCTTGTGGTCAATTGCTGGCGATAATGAACAATCAAGGGATATTTCTCAGCAATGAACGCAGCAGTAGATGTCTTTCCAGAACCTGAAGGCCCGCCAACAATTATTAGTCTTGGCTCTTTGCTCATTTCAGACACTCCCCTATCTGCCGGACGTAATCTTTCTCATTTTTGGCATCCAGAATGGCCTGGCCGGCGAGTGCAACCTCAAGGTTCATGCCCTCTTTGACCTCATCGCTCTTAACCAAGCGGAAAAGTTTTCTTTCCTCTAGTTCATAGGATAAGAGAATAATTTTAGCATTTGGGTGATGCTCCCTGGCCAATTTCGCCGTAGCCAATGCATGATCCCCATTATCCTGCTCCCTTATGGAATATACCCTAACCCTGCCTTTATACCGATTATATGGGAAAACCATCTTGGATTCATCTCTTTTAAGGGCCTCAATATCCACATCTTCTTTTGAGAGGTCAAACTCCACAAAGCCTTTGCCCAAATCAAGAAAACCCTCGCCAATCAAAACAATATCCGGATTTCTATTCTTGGAAAAAGCCCGGGAGACAATATCAATTTCCTTATCACCTGGATTATAGCCTTTGTTTAGTAAAACCATCTTCCAGTACTCTTTAACACAAAGCCTCACGTTGCTGATTCTCCCATGCTCTTTGAAGAAAGCCTCGCTCTTTTCCCTACCCAGGTTCCATTCAGAAGCATCAAAGAACGCCTGTTTCTGAGCCCAGGCCTTGATCTCATTTGAATAATCCCTATAAGCCTCAAGCCTTTTGATACCCCAGCCCTCAAGATACCTCACGCATTCCATAAGCGTGAGAGATGTGGTAAAGAAATCCATTTTCTCTGACCTTAGCCTCCCAACAAGTTTTGTGGTGTCATAAACCTCAACAGCACTGACCCAGCCAAAGTCCTGTCTTGCCTCTGGATTCCAGCTTGAAAGGTCGTCAAGGATTGAGAGATGTTTTATTTGATAGAAGGAATAATACATCGCAGTGCTGAGAGCCCATTCGCTCTGGTTCACAGGCCAGAAATTTGGCATCCTAAGCCCAATGCTGTCATCATCTTCTGGGCATATCTCCTCTCGCTGCACAGGGTACCCTCGCTTCAGGAGGGTTTCATAAAACACATCCGTGTTCATGCCCCCATAGGTGCCCAGGTTGATTTTTTTAAAGGCAGGTTTTAAGATTGCTTGAACCTCCGCTTGTTTAGACAGGGGATTAGCAGGGAAGAAATATCTCCATATATCCTTATCAATCTCCTGCTTTCTCATCTGGATCCTCCTCGATTAAATAAGGATATGATGAATTCGCTTGCAGGCACAAATTCATCAATTTGCCTCCAATCACCGCTCTGGACCAGGGCATTGAACATGCATCCGCCGTGGGAATATGGAGAGTACCTGCTGTCTCCGCAAAGCAACTTAGACCTCTGGGAAAGTTCAAGATATTTCTCAGAGTTGAATACAGCCTCAAGGCCATTAAGCATATTCCCTAACTTGAAATCCTCCCTGCCAACGAACCTGTTGCAAGGATAGACATCACCATTGGTAGCGATTCCCAAATTATCCTGAAGGCAATTCTTCATATTATCACATTCGACTGGCCTTTTTATTCGGATGGTCTCAGCTGCTTTACTAAAATTGGATATTTTTATCCTATTTGTTGGTAGTCTCCAAAGTTCATGCACCTCCCGGATGAAAGGAATGTATTGTTCTGAAGTAATCCTATCCATATTTGCGATTTCGGGACAAAACCTAACGTTAATGCCTTTTTGATTAAAAAATTCATATATTTCATCAGGCACATTAACATTTGATTTGGAGATAACACATATTGCCCAAGGGGTTTGCCCAAGGGTTTTCAAAAGGGAAACGTTTTCCATAGTATCCTCAAAGGGAGAGCCCGAACTTAGCGAATATCTTCTGTTTTGGTCATGAATCCTTTGGGGACCATCTATGCTTGTGCTTATGGTGAATTTATTCTTCAAAAGGAATTTAAGAAAAGCCGGGTCATCTATTGTGAGATTTGTTTGGATAAGATTTCGGCAGTTCTTATCATTTTGAAATTCAATAATTTTTTCATAGAATTCCTGACCCGCTAGCATTGGTTCTCCGCCATACCATAAGAACATCGGGTTTTCTGCCAGGCCTAAAATCTGCTCAATCGAAGCCTTTAGAATTTCAGTACCCATAGATTCTTGAGAAGGGGAGTGATAGCAATACTCACATCGACAGTTGCATGTATCGGTAACCATCAGGTAATATTTTGATGGCATTGCGATTTTCTCCAATCCCTCTTTGGTCATGGTACAACCGCCATTTATAGTTCAATCTGAAAATTATTTCCCCCCAAGATATTATGATTAGAGAGTAGTAGTTTACTTATATACTTTTGCAGCATTTGGTTGAAAAGTTTACAGTTTTTATGCAAGAAAATCTATTACATTTTAAGAGAGAAAGAAAAGGTTTATAAGTTCTCCCGCACGAAGTGATTGGGGGGCAAATTAATCTTAATGGTGATAGCTATGGATGACGTAAATGTTAAGCGCAAGCAGTTGGAGAATGAGATTCTGGATGGGTTGGCAAAGGAATTCAACATTGAAAGGGATAAGCTTTCCTTGGAAAGCACCTTTCTTGATGACCTGGGGGCAGATAGCCTCGACCTGGTCAAGCTGATGATGGACCTGGAGGACAAGTACAGGATCCAGATTTCAGATGAGGGCGCTGAAAAGATGAGAACAGTCAGGGATTTGGTGGACTATCTTGTCGAGAATCTTCCAGGCTACAATAAGCGGTAATTTAATATATCAGCATTTCCTTGGCAGGATATGGCAAAAAGAACTGTTTACGAGAGGCCGCCAATGAGGTTTAATACTGCCCTGCAGAATTATGAGGTCGACCTGCCAGCAAGGAAGAAAAAAGACACCACAGATTATCGCAAGGATAACACAATTTTTCTTATAACAATGGTTGTTTTAATCCTTCTGCTAATCCTGATTTTTATCTGGTTCCATTAATCAAGAGAACAGGTTGCAGGAGTTCCCGCTTTCACACACAATCTTAATGCCCAATAATTTCGAAACAAAATTCCGTATTCCCGGGAATTTTGGCACAGTTAAGGTGCTCTGTGTCGGGTTAGGTATTGTTGTGTTAATCACAATTTCCCTAACCGGCGGCCTCTCAAAGGGGGTGATTTTCTTGATTTGGATTGCCAAACCCTCCCCATCGGTTTCAAATATTCCCTGCAATGAGTACAAGTTCTTTGAAATGTTGTCCTTGCGAAGGATGTTGTTCAGGTCATTGTATAGCCCAAACAAGGTGTGAAGCCTTATTTCATTATTGGAATCATCAACTATGGAAAAGACAGTAACACCAATGGGCCCGCTCCACACCGTTGATTTCTTTACAAAGCCGTGCAGGGTTACATTCTTTTGCTCTAGGTAAGAGCTATCGTTCAGATATTCCGAAAACGAGATTTTATTGGAAAGGTTCTGGTGGGAAATGACATATCTCGGCAAATCCACTGTCGTAAAGCTAAAGGCTGCATAAAGCATGAATAGTATTATTATAATTAAAGTCACCCCCACAATAAAAATCCAGGGAGGTAGATTCCGCGTGCATTTGTGCTTCACAATGCAGTTTCTGCAAAAATGGCCTTTGCAGTGGGGACATTCTAAAGGTGATTTTCCACTATTCCTCCCACAGCTGTCGCACTTGGCCATTATGGCGTGAGAATGAGCGCAAATTTAAATATGTAACTGGAGAATAAAAACAAATCCGGGCTTAACTACAAAGCCCTGGCCTGAGTCAATATCTGTATGTCGCGGGCTATAATTGCTGCAGAATACAGCAGGACAAGGCTGATGGCAAGGCGCGCAATGGGGGACAGCTGAAGGTTTGGAATGCGCTCCAATACGATGTCCCATACAAAAACCCAGGCAATCACCAGAAGCAGGAAATATTCTAGGAAAAGGGTTTGTTTGGATTTTGACAAATCGCAATTAACCCATGTTCTCTTGGATTTCTTGAGGCATGAGTCGTGGTAAGCGTAATGGGGGCATTGCAACTTGCTTGATGTGCATACCAGTTCCAGTTGGGATTTTGAGGTTATTGGCTTTTTGCAGAATGTGCATCTTAAGGGAATCATAAGCCTTTAACCACTTGTGGTGTTTAAATATTTTGCGGGGTTGCAAACCATTTTGGACATAGAGGGATTAAAAGAATCGGAGCCCCAGTCTTCGCGGTTAAGAGGAAAAATCCCAAGATAAGAACACGCGCTATTTCCCTTCAACAGCTCTGATGAAATCCCCCAGTGTCTTCAGCCTTTCATCCCTTCTCGCTGTCCATTGCTCCGGCCAGCTCTCTTTTGGGGTGTTTCTGACATCGTAGTCAATATTATGCGCAATATCCCCCCGTATCAAAAGCTTCCTTTCCATGTCCCCAACAGTGTAGCCTTTCTCCTTCGCCAAAGAACTCGCCTGGTTTCTCTCTTCGGGAAGCACATAATCAAAGTATATTTCTGCAAAGGGTTTATCCCTAAAAAATATATGGAGCGAGCCTATCTGAAGGAGATCACCTGAGTTAAGCCTGAAAACCGGAGAGTGGTATCTTGGAGAATTGCGGCGCCATGCGAGCCAGGCAGCAGTTCGGTCTGCCTCAATTTCCTTGTCAGTTAAGAACCTGCCTTCAAGCCCAAGCCCATTAATAAGCCTCTTGGCATAGGCAGCCTCCCACCTGTACTGCTGCTCAGAATACAGGATTTCAAAATAGCCAGTAAGTACCAATTTTAATCCCCCGGAGATGTTGGGGAGGGCGCACTTAAAAAGGTTATTATTTGAAATGTTTATTAGATGACGTAAAGAAATTATGCGTCGGCTGGGATTCGGACCCAGGTAAATGGCTTGGAGGGCCATTGTCATACCACTAGACCACCGACGCGCAGGAGTAAGGCTTATGCGGGTTTTTAAATAGTTTATGCTAGAATTAAACGATTAGGCGTGAATTGGTGGAAAAAAAGGAAGCTCATCTCAGGAGCTTCATCACATCATCATGGAGCCTCTGGAGCCTCTTTGCCACATCCGGCCCAAGCTCTTTTAGAAACCTATCATAAGCTTGCTGAAAAGTAATCTCTTTGTCCCCGGCCACAATCTTGTCTGCATAGCACACGATTTTCTCTTCAACAGTCTTGGGGCAGTAATCCTTGGCCGGGAGCCCGCATTTTATAGCCTCAGCCATTGGTATTCCCGGGCCCACATGGCACTCGCACACTCTGGCAATCTTGGGGAAGCCCTCCTTGAGCATTATCTCAGCCCCCACAACACCATGGAACACAGCCGTATCTTTATGAGGGTGCTGAAAGCGGCCGATGTCATGGAGGAGTGCAGCGTCCTTAACAAAATCAATATCCACCGGCACCCGCGAAGTTTTTGCAAGCCTAACTGCAATCTCAGCAACCTTGCGGCAGTGCCTCAAGATAGCATCAAAATCCTTCTCATTCGGGGCATATTTCTTCAGAATCAGCTCAGGGTTCATGCCTTATCCTTTATCTTGACTCCCAGCTTTTGGGCAGGCTTGTCAATCTCCCGGCTCCACATAATCCCAATCTCCATCATGGATTTCTGGAAATTCTTCGACAGTCGGTACTTCCTGTCATACATGTCGTAATCCACAATCCCCATGGACTTCATAGGAGTGAGAATACGGTCATAGAACTGGCGCTTGTTGTACGACAATCGCACAAGCTTGCCACGGTACTCAGGCTCGTCAATCTCAGCCACCACATTGTTCTCATGAAGCTTCGTTGCAAAGAGTGACATCTCGGTCTTGTTGAGCTGGCCACCATGCATCTTCATCTCTGCGATTAGAAGCTTGCCAACTATCTTTTGCTGCTTTGTGGCAAATATTATTTCAAATACATCTTCGGGTAGATGGAATCGGTCAAATAGTATAACCATATCAACTTTCCCCCAACACAGTCTAACTAATCATATACTGATATATAAATTTTTTCCAAAAATATTCCAAAAATAAAAAAATAAAAAAATGGCTCTCAAATGGATGAGGGGTGGTTTCAGAATTAGATTCTGATTTGAGAGCCATTTGAGGAAAGGGTTTCGTAAAGAACATAACTAAGGACTTAGCTATGAATACCTTAAATCAATGGTAGGTGATGAAAATGTATAACACCTACTAGTATATAAATGTTACTATTTAGTATACTGGTATGAAAAAAACATCCATTATTTTCTGAAGAAATCCTCTATGTAAGGCACAAAATCTCTCGTGACAACATAGCCCCTGTCCCGGGGAAAGCACCCCATGTAGCGAGGGTATGCATACCGTTCATCAAGGAAAACCACAACCCCGCGGTCCTGCTCAGAGCGTATACAGCGCCCGGCAGACTGCAAGGCAAGGGTTATCGCAGGGAATATGTAGCCGTACTCAATCCCCTTATTGTATCGAGCCTGGAAGTAGTCAATCAGGGCCTTGGTCTCTGCATCTGGCACAGCCAGCGGCAGCCCCACAACAACAACCCCATTCAAGAAATCCCCCGGCAGGTCAATCCCCTCGCCAAAAGAGCCGCGAACAACACCCAGCAGTATCGCACCGCTCTTCGCTTCCTTCTTGAAAGCCTCCAGCAAGGCCTGCTTGCCCTCCTTGCCCATTCCTCTCTTCTCGTAAAACATTTTCTTGTGCCCGGGCTCAATGTGTCTGGCTATCTCATCCCTCAGCAGATAGCTAGGGAAGAAAATTGCAAGGTTCCCGGGAATATTGGAAATCAGCTCATCGCAGACCAGGGCAATCCTCTTGTACTCATCCTCAGACCTTGAAGTGAACCGTGTTGAAGTAATTGGAAGAATCATTGATAGCCTGTTCTCCTCAGGGAAAGGGCTCCCGTACTCCAAAAGTCGAGTATTGTCTGGAAAGCCCAGTACATCCTTGAACATTGCAGTCGGAGTCAAAGTTCCGCTCATGGCAACTGTGGCATATGATTTATCTATAATGTCCCTTGACAGCATCCCAGGGTCAAGCCCCCTGTAGCTCAGAACCAGCATCTTGCCAGTATTCTTCAACACCCGCACAAATCCCTCGTCCGGGCCGTTCCAGTTCCCGAGGAATTTTGCCACAGAGCCAGACCAAGAGCGCTGCTTGGCCTGCCGTATGGTGATTGCAGCAGCCTCCAGCTCGGTCTGCAGAAGCCCGTAATCATCAATCAGGTCAACAAACTCAGACTTCTTCACAATCCTCTCATTCTTTACTCCAAACCCAAGATGGTTAAGCCCTTCGAGCACTTCGGCAACCTTTTCTGCAAGCTCATTCATGTTGAACAACTTAAGCTCACGCACTGCACTACTCAGCGTGATTGTCCCCAGAGCATCGCTTAAAGTCTCCCGAAGCCTGCCAGGCAGGTTGTGAGCCTCATCAACTATAATTATCGCCTGGTCAAGGCCCTTGTTCAGCTTGCTGAAGAAAATATCCCGAATCACCGGATTGAACAGGTAGCTGTAATCAGCCACAACCACATTGGCCTCCCGTGATAAGATTAATGCAATTTCATAAGGGCAAAGCCCCACATTCTTGCATTCCCTCACCAAATCCTCAACATGGTTCGGGTTCGAGAATTTCAAACGGACAATCAGCTCAGCTGCCTCTGGAGTCATCTTCCCCTTTGCCCGCAGGTTGATGAAATGCGAGCAACGGTTTTCCTCCCTCATGACCTTGCAGTAATCGAAGAAATCAGAAGGCCCGAGCTTTTCGATCCCCTTTTGAGAACACATCGCCCGCTTGCCAATCATATCGCTGACAGTGAAATCAATCTTGAACTTCTCCTTAATCTCCTTCAGCGTATCAATAACGATCCTGTGCTGTGTGTGCCTTGATGTGAGGAAGAACAGCACAGCCTTGTGCGAGATTGCATGCTTGAGCGCAGGCCCTAGCACAGCAGCTGTCTTGCCAATCCCAGTTGGTGCATGGATCACCATGTGGCAATGCTTTTCCAGGGCATCACCTATCTCCTCCATCATCTCAGCCTGCACAGGCCTTATTTTCTCATATGGAAAATAGAAATTCTCGCCACCCATCGGAATCTGAGAACAAGCCGGCTCTTATAATTTTATTGCTTGAACTTCCTGCGCACTTTTCCAATGAAGCTCGTAGGTCTTTCCTCATCATTATTCTTTTTGGATATACCCATCTTCTTCTCAACTTTATCCAATAGCTTCTTTGAGGCATTCACAACCTTGTCGCCAAGATAGTAGTTTCGCAGGAACGCATCCAAAAATTCCATTTTCCAACCATAAGTGCCAATGAAGGTTATGTCTTCCAGCTTAAACCGCATCGGTCTTGGAACCTCCTCATCTGGATAACCAATGGGGAGTATCGCCTGGGGCCTTGCTGTGTCAGGTATCTTTAGCACCCTAGAAACTGCGTTCTCATCAAATGCAGCCACCCAACAGGATGCGAGCCCGAGATTAACAGCTGCGAGGAGCATGTTTTCAATGCAGGCAGAAACGCTTTGGATTGCGTAAAGCCGATCGCCGCGGAGCCCATAGAACTGTTTTACCTTCTCAGGCTCTGAGCAAACAACAATTATTGCAGGTGCAGAGGCAATCCAGACCTGCTCAAGGGCAGCATTGGCGAGCTTATGCTTAATCTCATCGTCATCCACAAGAATGAAGCGCCAGTTGGCAATGTTGCCTGCGCAAGGGGCTTCATTACCGGCAGCGCAAATGATTGCCAGCTTTTCTCTGTCAACAGGCACACTGAGGAATTTCCTTATTGAACGCCTCTTCCTGATAACATCATCGAACTCCATGCCCAAAATAATTGGGTTAGGGTTAATAAAAGTTTTGTTTGCCCGCAAGCTTATTAAATGCGCTCTCCCTACTTTATCCTACAACTGGGGGGGGTTCTTGTGGAGCTTAACTACGACATGTTGGAACTGCGCAATGGCATCCGGGTTGCCCATAGGTATGTGGACTGCCCTGATGTAGTTGTAAGGATACGTGTTCAGGATGGGAGCTACCATGAGCCTGCTGACAAGAAGGGAATTCTACATCTCGTTGAGCACCTCTCATTCAGGCCCAGCACCAATCCAGATTTCGAGGGCGAGTTATTCAGGATTTCCGGCAGACAGGGGAGTGATGCCCTCACAGATATGGAAGGCATAAGCATATCAGAACGCGTCCCATCCTCATCTTTTGGGGAAATACTTAAGCTGCTCTATATCCTGGCAGACAACTGCTCATTCACAAGCCCGGACTTTGAGATTGAAAAGAAAGTTGTTGTGAATGAGATTTCAGCCAACTTTAAGCGGGGCACCATTTCCTATTATGTCAACAATCTATTTAGAAATAACATATTCCCCTCGCACCCTTATGGGATTCTCCCCGCCGGTGAGCTTGATATTGTCAAGAAACTCTCCAAAGAAACTGTTGAGGAATACAAATGCGAGCGCATCAACGCCTCAAATGTTATGCTCACTGTTGTAGGGGGCTACCAAAAACTTGTTGAGAACCTCGAATCCACATTTGGCGGGCTAAGGCCCGGAATAAGAAGAGAACAGAACATTACTGATTTGCCTTTGATCGAGCCAGTCCGGGCTGAGAAGAGGTTCAAGGGAATGCCACACACAATGATGATGATACTCTTCCAAGCCCCTGGTATGAAGGACAAGGACATGATACCGATGCAGATACTAAAGGAATACCTAGGAGGAGGGACGAGCTCCATTCTTTTCAGTAGAGTGAGGCAAAATGGCGGACTGGCATATCACATAGGAGTCAGCAACCTTGCTTGCAATCTCAATCGCTCAGTATGGGCCTTTTCTGCAGAACGGTTCCAGAAAAAAAATGCAAAGACCATCGAAGCAATAATCCATCAGGAGGTTGAGAAGGTAAAGCAGGAAGAGTTTGATATGAAACTCCTGGAAATGATTAGAAGGAGTTTTCTGATGAATTTCTATGAAGTGACCCTGGAAGGCATATCAGAGCAGGCCTGCAGGATTGATTTCCAGGAGTCCGTGCCATTACCGCTTTCTATTAGCGACGAGCTTAAGCTGTGGGAAGAGCTCACTCCAGAAGATTTGGCAAAGACAGCGCAGAAATATTTTAACGACAGGTATGCAACGCTGATTGTGCATCCTTAAATGGGCCCGTCCAGATTCGAACTGGAGACCTCCGCTGTGTGAGAGCGACGTCATAGCCACTAGACCACGGGCCCCAAAACCCTTTTAAAATTGAACGCCTTTTTATAAATCTTATGGCGAGAATATTTATTGAGAGCTACGGATGCTCACTCAACAAGGCAGATTCACAGGCAATGGTGGCATTGCTGGGGGATGCCGGGTTTGAGATTGTTGGTAAACCAGAGGATTCTGACATTATTATAGTAAATAGCTGCATCGTAAAGTCGCCAACGCAGCAAAAAATAATGAAAAGGTTAGGACTTCTAAAGAAACTGAAAAAACCAATTATCCTCGCAGGGTGCATGCCTCAAGCAATGCCATACGACCCCATGCTTTCTGGTTTCAGCCAGATTGGCGTGAACCAAATAAACAGTATTGTTGAGGTAGTAATTGAGTCTCTTGCCGGAAACACAGTTGTGCTGCTGGCAAAGGATAACGATGAGAAGCTCAGCATACCTCATTACTCGCCAAACAGCGTTGTTGACATAATTCCCATCAGCCAGGGTTGCCTGGGCGAGCCCTGCAGCTACTGCATTGTCAAGGCAGCCCGGGGGAACTTGCGCTCGTACCCCATGGATGAAATAATTCGGCGAGTAAGGGAAGCTGCAAACCGCGGGGCTAAGGAGATTTGGCTCACTGCCCAGGACACTGCAGCTTATGGTACGGATATTGGCAAGAATCTTCCCGAACTGCTGAATCTGGCTTCAGCTGTCCCAGGAGATTTCCTTCTGCGTCTGGGGATGGGCAACCCCAACCATGTGCTTGGATTCATAAAAGAGCTGATTGAGGCTATGAAACCCCAAAGGGTTTTCAAGTTCATTCATCTCCCATTGCAGTCCGGTAATAATGAAATTTTAAATAGGATGAGGAGGAAATACTCAGTTGAAGAATTCGAGGCCATTGTCCAGGCGTTTAGGGCAAGCCTGCCTTCAATCACTATAGCAACAGACATCATTTGCGGCTTTCCTGGCGAGACTGAGGCGCAGTTTGAAGACACGCTAAACGTTGTCAGGAAAGTTAAACCTGATGTAATCAACATCTCAAGGTTCTGGCCACGCCCTGGAACTGAAGCAGCCACATTCAAGGGCTTTTCAGGGAACCTGACAAAACTCCGCAGCAGGGAACTCACAAAAGTGTTTATTGAGACGGCATTCAAAGTCAATACGAAATGGATAGGCTGGATGGGCGATGTGCTAATTAATGAGCAAGGCCAAAACAAATCCTGGCAGGGCAGGAATTTTGCATACAAGCCAGTTGTGGTGTTCTCTGAAGAAAACCTGCTGGGAAAGCGGCTGCGTGTCAGGGTTTTTGACGCAAGTGCCTATGACCTAAAAGGGAAGATACTCAGCTAAATCCCGAATGTCTTCTCGAAGTCCCTCATCTCCCTTATTTTCTCCAGGAATTTTAGCCCTGTGTCTGTTAGAATTATGTATTCATAATTGTTCTTGTTTATGCGCTTCACAAGGTTCTTATCAAGAAGCTCCTCCAGATAAGACTTGAGCTGGCGATGGGCAAGGTTTGCCCTGTACATCAAGTGGGTGGGCTTTATCTCACCACCCTTCTTCTGGATTGATATCAACATGTCAGTTATGATATCAATTCTTTCTCGTTTTCTTTCCATCGCTCCTGAGCACCTGGATGAACGTGATGAGGAGAAGTAAATAACCTATGAGCTGCACAATCTCGGCAATAATGTAAAACACTGGGCTTAACGAGAGGAAGAAGAAGAGCCCATGACTGATAAGGATTATGGTAAAGCTCCAAAGGAGAAGTTTAGTCTTGTGGTACCTGTCGCTGAGATAATTCTTAAGTACAGCCCATGTGATTACCAGCATGAGCAGGAAGCATGTGACGTGATAAACATGGAACATGGAATAGCTGAAATAGCCCACCAAAATCAAGAGATATGAGGTTAACATGATGCTCAACTTTCCCGGGCGGTTCACGTAGACAAGGGTCAGGAAGTAAAGTGCAAGTAGAGACAATACCCTGTATCCTATGATGCCCCAAAACACGAGGAAACCTGAGGCTTCCATTTCCTGCTGAACAATAGTCAGGACACCGAAGTGCCTTGTTTCTGTGGTGGGGTAGTAGATTATGAAATGAGCGAGAACCTTGAATATGAATGAGATTGTGAGGAGTGCGAATGAGGTTATCAGGTAGCGGTACTTGGTATCGCCTCTCTTGATTTTATAGTATTTTATTATGTGATAAAGAAGGTAAGAAAGAACAAGAACACTGAATATATCTATGATTAGATCCTTCCCGGAAAACCAATTGCTCAGTGGCACAATCTCAAACATTATTCTGATTTTATGAAGACGCGATTTAAAAACTTATGGTACTGAGTCCCAGGACCTGGCCCCATAGGGTATTTAAAAAAGCCTGGGCTTGAGGGTTTCATGAAAAACAGACGCGAGGTGAGGGTTATGGAAAATGAATGTTCACTTTTGTTGAAGGAGGCTCGAGTTGATTTTGGAGAGCCACCACAAAATTTACTCCCGGCGCGAGCTGATTTATGGGATTGGAGAAAAGGGGAGAATATGCGGAGGTTGAGAAATATGAGAAACGCAATGGCTTGGATGGATGGGTTCACTGAAGTTGATGGCTTTCAAGATGTTTGGGCTGACTGGTACAGATACATGCGTGTCAAGCAGAGCCGTGGAAACCATTGGGTTAAGCATACTGCACTAAAGCGGGAAGCGTTCGTTTAACGGTTGGGTGCCCCCGGGGAGGGTTTGCAGTCCCCTCCCCGGGCTACATGGCTCGTTCCGGGGCTGGAGCGCTCTTTCTACGACCCCAGTTTGATGCTCCGCGTCCCGGAATGGACCATTAACAAAAATTTTATATAGGTAAATGGTTTGAGCTGATTGATGAAAAAGAGGATTTCTATCACAATCAATAAGAATCTAATTTCTGATGTTGACCAGCTCGTGGACGGGCAGAAGGTCAAGAACCGCAGCCATGCAATTGAGCTTTTGCTCACCAAGGCCATTGGAGCAAACAGGATTAAGGTGGGGCTGATTCTGGCAGGAGGCGCTGGAGTCCGGTTAAGGCCTATTACCCATGAGATCCCCAAGCCGCTGCTGCCTGTGCAGGATAAGCCTGTGCTGGAGCACAACATTGACCTTTTCAGGCGCTATGGCATTAAGACAATTATCCTTGCACTGGGGTACAAGGCAGAGAAAATCATTGACTACTTCGGTGACGGTTCAAAGTATGGCGTTGAATTTGTACACATTGTTGAGAAAGAACCGCTCGGGACTGCGGGGCCGATCCGCAAGGCGCGGAAATATCTCAAGGGGACTTTTGTGGTTGCAAATGCTGATGAGCTGAAGGATATAAACCTCAATGATATGTACAAGGTTCACAAGCAGAACAAGGGGCTTGCCACAATTGCCCTCACAACTGTTGAGGACCCTAGCAAATATGGTGTTGCAAGGCTTCAGGGCTCCAAGATTCTTGAGTTCATTGAGAAGCCGCCCAAGGAGCTTGCCCCCAGCAAGCTGATTAACTCAGGATTATACCTGTTTGAGCCTGAGGTTCTTGACTTCATACCAGAAGGATTCTGCATGCTGGAGAAAGAGGTTTTCCCAAGGCTTGCAAAGCTTGGCCGGATTTATGGTTACCCGTTCACAGGCCAGTGGCTCAACACTGGAACGCTGGATGAGTACGATAACGCCATAAAGAACTGGAAGGGTTTTAGGTCGGAGATTTAAACCAGCTTACTCTTGCCGGATTCCCTTGCGATTTGGACAATTCTCTCGTACAGCCCATGTATTGGGGCTGAATCTGATATCAACTCTATACTATCTGGATCTCTACCAACTAGGTCTCGAGGAAGGAGAAGGTAGTGTGTTACAACAATGCCAACCCCATCTTTAATATAGAAATCCTCTAAACCTGGCAGTTCCCCTAGATGGACTGCCTCCTTCTCAAGGTAATCATTTAAATTTCTATTGAACTCTCGTGGATCAACTGAACTGTCCGGTTTATATTTGATTCTTAGCTCTGCCATTGCCACTACTGAGTAGAGATTAGTTTAAATACTTTTCCCCGCTAACCGGTTAGTAACCTCAGAAAACTGAGTTATTTAATGGCGTGATTTTCTCGACCAGAAGAAAAAATCTCGGGTACTTTTGGGTACTCTTAGAGTACTCAGAAATATCAATCAATGTTTAACCAATAACAAAAAATAACTCTTAAAATGTGCTCATCGTCCACTCATCATAGCCAAATCATTGAGCGCCCTTTCTTTGAACTGCGTCAAATCTTCGCCGGGAACAGCATTTTGGATAATGTAATCAATCCCCTGCCGGCCGTATCCCGCAACAATCTCTTTCACAGCGTTGTAGCCAGCAATACTGCCCGGGGGAATCTCATTTAGGCTCTCAGCCTCATTGCCAGTCATCAACACCTCAACGCTAAGTGCTATCCCCTCGCTAAGGCTTTGATTGGCAAGAGCCCATCCTTTTTTACCAAGTGATTTGCAGACCGCATCGGTGTACCTGTGGGCAAGCTCATGGTTGATTGTACCATCAACAGGCCTTGTCTTTCCTGAGAATGTCACAGCCCGAACAATCCTGTCCAAAAGCCCTGGGGTGCTGACTTCGCTAGTGTAAAACATGAGCGAATCATCAGCAGGAATGTAGTTTGCCTCCAGAATCATTTTGGCTTTCACCGGTCTTCCTCTCTTGTCCAAAATCGGTTTTGTGCCTTCTTTGTTCAAAACATAAGTGGTGAGTATTATTGGAGATTTCTCAAAATGGAGGAGCGGCTCTCCAGCGCAGCTTATCCCCAGCCTCGCCTTCTGCTCAGCCATGATGTGCTCAAGGTTGCGCTCAACATAGCTTTTTGTCATTGAATAATATACAGAATTGCGGTTCAGCTGCAATGCGCCATAGCTAAGAGCTAACAATCCAACTGATGCAATAATGGCAACACCACGTTTGGTTATCATTTTCCGACTCCTACAGGTTTGTTTTCCCTTGAGGTGAGAAATGCGATAGAAGGTCGTCTTGAACTCTGGGCCTCAGCTGCTCATAAAACATGCCAGGATTGCTCTTAATGTCCCTTGCAAGGTGACTATAATACAGATGAGGCATATAAAGAAGCAGAATCCCACTAAGACTGGCTAACTCTGGAACTTTAATACCAAAATAATTTGCCAAAACATCCGCACCAATGAAACCCACCCAGGTGAGATATGTAATTCTTGACCTTTTCTTAGCTTCCTTGCCCGTCGCTTCCTGAACCTTTTTCACAAGATCCGATGTGCACTCCTGAGTGTTATTGCCATCGTACTCCTTCATGTGAGCAGCGTATATCTTCTCAGTAATCCTGTCCATCCAGTGCATTTTATTCACCAGGAGGCCAGAAAGAGTTACCATTTATAAATCTTACGATTTTTTACCACTTACTAGTAACTAAAATTCATTGAGAAATCGTAATAGGAATTCTATCTCTTAGGGTCATTCAATTCAGGATTAGTTGTCTTGGCAAGGATCGTTCTCTGCACGCGTGGATGCAGGTCCTCAAAGATCGACTCGTATGCATCCACAATATCAACGCTAAGGCCGCTGTAATAAAAGCTGGCGAGCCACAAGGCGACCCCTGCGCCTATGCACGCCATGGTTGCGGGGCCCATGCCCTGCTTATCCATAATATATGCTGCTGCAGGAATAGTCGCCATGGACGAGAAAAACGTAACATAGAGTCTCCTTGAGGATACCTTATCAAGCTCACCCACAACCTTGCCGGTCAGTTCTTCAGTACACTCCATAGTGTCTCTGCCTTGATAATTATTCATGTGGGCGTTGTATATCCTTTCTTTAATCCTGTCCATCCAATGCATAAAACCACCTATTCAAACAGAGAAAATCTCTTAATTTAAAAACCTATGTTTTGTTACTACTTCTTAAAGATAAAATTAGAAAGGTTTATAAATTCTCCCTCCTCATATCTCTCAATGTCAGAGGAATCCCTAAAACCTGGAATACTTTGGGGCCAGCACAGGAACACTGAACTTGTAGCGATGGCTGTAAAGGAGAGGCTAGAGCAGGACCCGGAGGTTTCTCAATCAATTCCATTTGTGGAATACGAGCTATTCCAGCTCACAGATTATGTCGAACTTCTATACGCGGCCAGGGATGCTGTCCTAAGGGGAATGCCACTTGAGGAATTCTGGGAGAGATGTGGGGATGAGATGGCCAAACAGTTCAAGGATTATGAGCACGCCCTCAGGCAGAAGCATGGCTCACTGCTATTCAATCTCCATGATGGGACAAAATCAGATATTGCAAGAAAAGAGATACAATTCCTTATCCCGCCCCATGCCCCAAACGGCAGAAGGCTTGAACAACATCTTTATGAGGTTGCCAGTTCGCACGGCATTGAGATAAATGTTGAGCCCGCTTGCGTATTTGTAAGGGAGGACGGTGGCCGGCTGGTGATTCCAGACTCAATAACTGTGGAGTTCATGAGCCCCTACGAGTTGCGGAGGTTTATGTCACGCGAGATTGAGAGTCTTTTTGAGGATTATCATCCCCCTGGGATCAACAAGGGATATGAGCTATTAAAAATGTACTTCAAAGCCCCTGATGTGAGCCACCCAAAGTTTAGGGAATTGGTTGAGAGATACGCCCCTTTCATGAAGGATGTGCTTTTAGGTATCTAATACTCTTTTTAGAAAATTTTAAATACCTTATTCTGAACTTATCCTTTATCTGGGGGTGTCACAATGAGATTTGACGAATCAATTTTCAAGGCTTATGATATTCGGGGAATCTATGGTAAACAGTTTGATGCAAAGCTCGCCTACTGGCTCGGCAGGGCATTTGTGACATTCCTTGAATGCAAGAGCGTTGCCATTGGCCGCGACTCAAGGCCCAGCTCAGAGCCAATATTCAAGGAGCTCAGCAGAGGGATTCTGGACCAGGGCGCAAATGTGGTTGAGATTGGCCAATGCACAACTCCAATGCTCTACTTTAGCGTTGGCAACTACAAATACGATGCAGGTATCATGATAACAGCCTCCCATAACCCGGCTGAATACAATGGCTTCAAGCTGGTGAAGAAGGGCGCGGTTCCAATTGGCGAGAACAATGGCATGCAAAACATCAAGGGTATAATGCTTGAAGAAAAATTTTCAGACTCAAAAGCAAGAGGGCAACTAGAAAAGAAAATCATAATGAATGACTACTGCGCCCATGTGCTTTCAAAACTCTCAACTGTTAGGGAGATGACAGTTGTGGTTGACACTGCAAATGGGATGGGCGGGCTTGAGGTTCCCAAGGTGTTTGAGAGCCTCCCTATCAAGCTCATTCCCTTGTATTTTGACATTGATATGACTTTCCCAAACCATGAGGCAAACCCGCTGAAATTTGAAACATTAAAGGCGCTGCAGCAAAGGGTTGTTAAAGAAAAAGCCCAGCTAGGTGTTGCGCTAGACGGAGACTGTGACAGGGTTTTCTTTGTGGATGAAAAAGGCGATATTGTGCCAGCTGATTTTATTACGGCGCTTGTTGCAGAAATCTACCTTAAGCATAATCCGGGTGCGAAAATACTCTATGACCTACGCTCCAGCTGGATTGTGAAGGAAACAATTGAGAAGAACGGCGGCGTTCCTGGAATGTGCCGTGTGGGGCATGCATTCATCAAGCAGCAGATGCGCGACCAGCATGCAGTTTTTGCAGGAGAACTCTCCGGGCACTTTTATTTTGCAGACAACTTTTACACAGAGTCCGGGATAATAACAACAATGAAGATCATTGAGCTCTTGGCAATTGAAAGAAAGCCCCTCTCAGAGCTGGTGGCACCGCTGAAGAAATACTTTCAGTCTGGTGAAATCAACTTCACTGTGAAGAATTCAAAGGCAGTTATTGCCAAGCTAGAAAATGAATTCAAGGGCAAGACAATCTCACACCTAGACGGCCTTAAGGTGGATAACCAGGATTGGTGGTTCAATGTCCGCCCGAGCAATACCGAGCCACTAATGAGACTTAACGCAGAGGCAAAGACACAGAAGAGCCTCGATGAGATTAAGACAAAAGTTGAAGCCTTAATCAGGGGTTAGGTGCGCTCGTCAAATAAGCCTTTTCTATTACTAGCGTAACGCCCGCTCCACCTTCAGAATCTTATCTATCTCATTCTGGCTCACTGTTGCCCCTTTCAGCTTCAACGCCCACAGTGAAGCCTCCAGCATCGCCTCCTTGGACTCTGGCCTGCTGGAATCGGAATACCTGTCTAGAATGCCCAGCTCATAGGCAACTGCAACCAGTTCCACTGAGCGGATT
>CAIWSB010000098.1 GCA_903915225.1 uncultured Candidatus Woesearchaeota archaeon | reverse complement strand
TTGAGGTGCAAAGTGGGCCACTGGATCTTGTGCACTAAATAAAGTGTATCTCCCTTGTATCGTAAAGAGTGCTCGCCCCCCTGAACAGTATGTGGTTCGGTCTTGGTCGTGAGAATCATAATGGGTGTGAACTGTGCCGCGAATCATTTCGTATGGCACAAAATAGAGCTGGTTTATGTGGTGGACGTGAACCCCTTTATTTGTAATCCATCTTTGGTCCCATAAGCCCTTGAAGTAGCCATCAAGGCGCATTATGACTTGCTCACCAGATTGAAGCTTTGGTTCTGGTCCTCCACCAATGGGGGGATTTGAGATAACAGGATTAAGGCGGAATTCAAACTTCCCCTCCTTTGTCATACCCTCTGCAGTGTGAATTGAGCATTTCCCTTTGTATCCACCTTCCTCCATTTTGAAACCATTATACTCTACAGAGGTCAGGCAGTTTCCAAAGTAGTTGTTAGCTTTAGGAAACTCACGAACCAAAACCATTTGTTCAAGCCCGATAGTACCTTTGAAAGGAGTTTCCCCAAGAAAATCCCCAATTGTGCCACTCACATTATCTCCGTTTCTTTTTTCAATAAAGATGAGGCAATCTGATGGGGCATTCCACGTGGCTTTCCATTGCCCAATGTAATCTGGAGTTTCAATCATTATTGATATATTAATGCAGCAAAACTTAAAAAGATAACTTGTACTCGATGAGGGATGATAATAAAAAAATCTGACAGAAAGGAAAATCCCAATTCAGATACATGTATTGCCTACGAATACCCCTTTGGCGACAAGGACATAAATGTGGCCATCGTGACAATAGATGGGAGATACCCTGAGCAGGGCTTTGTCACAAATGAGAAGATCAAAGAGCTGATTCTGGTTCTTGATGGTGAAGGTCTTATTGGAGTCGATGATGAGGTTTACGAAGTCAGCGAGGGCGATGCCGTGCTAGCCTTGCCCGGCCAGAGGCTTTTCTACGATGGGCAACTGATGCTCTCAGTCAGCTGCAATCCCGCCTGGGACAAAAAGCAGCACAAGGCTGTTACAGAGAAAGCAAGAAGAAATAAAAGCGGTTAATGCCTATAAATAAATATTCCACTTAGGATTTTTGGAGAGAAGAAGGTGGATTTCTCCGGCATTACAATGTCCGGGTCGTTTAGCCCGGCATCTGCAACAGCCATCAGCTCATCAATTGAGACTGGATGGAGGGCTATTGCCATTTTAAACATGCCTGAGTCAACCTGCTTTTTCATAGTGTTGAGCTGGCTCTCAGGGTAGTAGTCAAATATTCCCGGATTACGTATCATCTCGTGCGTCAGCCCGAAAGCAGGATACACCTCCCGCTCAAGGATGCTGCAGTCAAGTCTACCAATAACGTCTTTAGGGATGTGTGTTGCACCAATTATAAATGCCTTGCCACCAGAGTAAAGGCAGAACCTGTGCTTTTTTGGGGTTTCAAAAGCCCCTGTTGGAATCAGGGGCAGCTTGGCGGTTTCAAAACTTATCTGGGGGTTTAAGACGCGATTGTATGCCTGGATTTCAGCCTCCTGGGTGATATAGGCCAGGAAATGACTCTGGACATTTAGGAGTGAGGTGTGATAGCGGTGATGGCCGTCTGCAATGTAGAGCGGGTTCTTGGCAATAAGCTGCTTGAGGATTGCACCATCTGGGCTGTTCTCTGGAATCCTAAAAACCCTGTTCTCAATCCCATCTAAATCAGTCTCACCCTGGAATTTTGATAAGAACTGGTATTCTAGTGTGTTATCAGTGGCTTGCTTCCTCTTAATTGCTTCCATCGCTGCTGATATCTTTGAATTAGTGAGCAGGAAAACAGGCTCAAGTGTGAGATTTGTCTTTTTCCTAAGGGCAAGCCTCCCCTGGACCTTGTCATCAAAAGTCTTTTCGTGGCGGCGTATGTCACCTGTGGCATAGGGATAGACCTTGGCTGCTGCCAATAGCCCGGTCCTTTGCTTTTTCATGCCATTATTTGTGTAGGTTTGCTCGTAGATATAGAAGCATGGAATGCTGTCCTGAATGAGAACCCCAGACTGAATAAGTCCGCTGAGCGCATCAACAGGTTCATTTCCGAGCGTTACATGGACAAGGCTGTCATGGTTGGCAAAAAGGGAACGATGCAGGTCCGTGTCTGGTTTTATCACATCATAAGGTGGGCAGGTGAATTGTGCAATCTTGGATTTTGATGGGCGAAGTCCGACAAGTCCTTTAATTTCAACCATCTAACTAAATAAGAATTGTGGGCTTAAATATATTTCTTGACACCCTGTTGTGACACTGGCTCTCTACCTTTGCACAACCTTATCTCTGAACTCCAAGAACAGTTGAGACAACTCTTCCAGGCATTCCGCCTTCTTTAGAATTTCAGG
This sequence comes from uncultured Candidatus Woesearchaeota archaeon, assembly GCA_903915225.1. GTDB lineage: Archaea > Nanobdellota > Nanobdellia > Woesearchaeales > B29-G15 > B29-G15. The sequence continues at coordinate 18,433 of CAIWSB010000098.1, read as the reverse complement.
GACAGGCGCGTCTTCACTTGTCGCCATAAATTACTCCTCTTCTTCCTCTTTGCCCTTCCCCTTAACAATAGCCCCTACGATTGCATCCTCAAGGTTCATATACTCATAAAGTACTTGCTTGCTTATAAATGTTACGCTTTAGTAGTAACAAAATTCTTTTTGGGACAATCCCCAAGAGCCTCACAATCTCAGTAGGGTCAAATAGTTAAGAACGATGGCAAAGCTAACCCAGAGTAGATACGGAATCAAAAGATACGAAGCCTTTCGGCTGATTTTCCAGAGGATGATTCCCATTCCAAGTATCGACGCCCAGAAGAGAATTATATCAATGAATGCAGCGAGTGGGCTCTGCAGGAAGAAGAACATCAGGCTCCAGGATATATTAAAGAGCAGATTGATTGTGAAAAGCGTTATCACCATCATTTTCTCCTTGCCCTTGGACTCTGTCCATGCAAAGAAGAGTGAGAATGCAATCAATAGGAAGAGGATGTTCCACGCAATTGGAAAAACGAAGTTTGGCGGAGAAAGAAACGGTTTTACCATGTTATACCAACCGCTATTAATGCTGCCCATGGTGAGCAAACTCCCAATTGCAGCAACTCCGTAGGAAATCAATAGGCAAACAACGAAAACAAGAAGCCTATGAAATGGTCCTTTCTTTTTCCTTGGCATTAGATTATAAAAGCCCGGCCAGGTTTTTAATTTTTTCTGCCTTTTTGTCTCGAGGAGACCCTCGACGTGACAAATTAGAAAGGTTTTTATATCCCCTTTGACGAAGCAAATCCATGGGCATAAAAGAGGATTTGTTGAAGCTGGGCAACCCTGAAAAGGAAAAACTCCTGTTGAGATTCTTCAAGACAGGCAAGGGGGAGTATGGCGAAGGGGACAAGTTCATTGGGGTTTCCCTTCCAGACCAACGCCAGTTGGCTAAAAGGTATGCACAGATTGGTTTCTCTGAACTTCAAGCGCTCCTCTCTAGTAAAATCCATGAGTTCAGGCTTACAGCCTTGCTGATTCTTGTGCACCAATTCAAGAAGGCAGAAAACAAGAAAGTGTTTGTGGATTTCTACCTTAAGAATGTACGGCAGGTGAACAATTGGGATCTTGTGGACTTCTCTGCGCCGAATATCCTCGGAAAATATTTTCTGGATAAGAAAAGGGATTTGCTCTACAAGATGGCTGCCTCCGATAACATTTGGGAGCGCAGGATTGCGATAATCTCATCCCTGGAGTTTATCCGCAATAATGAATTTACAGACACACTGAAGATTGCCGAAATTCTCCTGAAAGACAAGCATGACTTGATACACAAGGCAGTGGGCTGGATGCTGCGAGAGGTTGGGAAAAGAAACATCGCTGGGCTTGAGGCTTTCCTAAAAAAACACTGCAAGGTTATGCCCCGCACTATGCTGAGGTATTCCCTGGAGAAGTTTGACTCAAAAAAACGGGAATTCTATATGAGAAAGGATTAAGGGGCTTTCTTGGGCTTCAAATAATCGCGGATAGTTGTAACCCCATGGGCTTTCAAAGCCTCCGCCTCCTTAGCAAATGCCCTGTCCACCATTTCAAATATCTCCTTTACACCTGCCTGGTCCATTTCACTGGGCGTGCCAGGGGAATAAGAGAATTGAGCCAATTGGCCCTGCAGGAATCCCACCTTTAGGTAATAGGTAGTCAAGGTTTTATTTCTTTCACTAAGAATAACGTAAGTCTCATCGCCAATCCTGACCGAGGAACAATAGATGGTTGAAGGGGTATCTCTCTTTATCATTGCAGCAAGGACAGACAATTCATCCGCCCTCAATGCCTTAGGGTCATCCAGCTTTTTCCATTCTCTTGCACTGTTTGCGAAAGCCACTGTTTCTTCAAGTGTTAGTTGTGTATTCTGTGCCATCATTTTCTCCCCCCTTAGGTTCATCTTGCAAGGACTTTCCTGCAAGCCCCTGCCTTTTTTTCAGGCGGGTTTAAATATTTTATTATTGATTGTACCCTTGAAGCAACAACGTCCCCTGATTTTGACTTTGCTGATGCTTCAGCAATTGCATATATATCCTTCACCATATCTATTTCTTCTGGGTTGTGTTCTGTGAAATTTGCTTTTGCAAGAGGAGGACCTTGGAAATCTCCAACAGAAACCTCATAAGTTTTTCCGAAGCCTTCGTTCCTTGAACTCACTAGAATAGCGACTAGCTTATCATCAACCTTTATCTTGCCAAAATAGCCAGAAATGGGCTTTTCCCCTGAAAGATAAGCAAAGTCATCACCAAGTGCTTCCTGTGGATCGTCTGGAGCTACATCCACTGGCTTCCAGTATTTAATTAATCGTGCCAATTTTACAATGTTTTCGAGGCCGAGTTGTTCTGTTTCTGTCATTTTTACCCCTCAATAGTATTAAATAATTGGTTACTTAAATACTTAACCCCCCGGCTGGACTATTTTCCCCTGGAAAACTTTTTAAACCACCCTGGGTTTTTCTGCAATGCGCCTCAGTAGCTCAGTTAGCAGAGCGTGGGACTTGTAATCCCAAGGTCGGGGGTGCGAATCCCTCCTGAGGCTTATTCTAATTAATTAGTGGAATTTTACTCAAAAATTCATGTGATTAAGCCGAAGGAGACTCGGAAACCCGCAGGTTTCCGTATGCCTCCTGAGGCTAATAAGAATAAAACCTAGTCTTCAAGATTTATTAGAAGAAAACGACACCAGTTCCATTATTTTATCTAAACTACTATGCTCAGATTTGGCCTTTGAATCCAAGACTTCCTTGAAGAGGCTCCCATTCCCGGGATAGCTAAGCTCAAGTGCAGCCCCAAGCTTGTCTTGGACTTTTTTGACATCTTCGCCCGCCTGCTGGAAGAGCTTAAGGCTATTTGCAGCATGCTTGATGTTATATCCCGGCTCAATCCTGAAAGGACTTTCCCAGTAGGTGCCGCAGCTGGTCTGGGCTGCCTCAATGTGGAAAATCCCCTCAAGCATGGCAAACAGTTGCAGCAGTGAACCTTTATCAGTCTGTTTTAAGTTGCGCTGGATAAAACCATCCAAATCTCGCTTGGAGAGCTTGCCGGCAAGAGCCCTCACCTTAATGCTCATGAAATCAATTGCAGTTGCTCCCGGGTCACTCACAATTTTTTCAGAGGCTTGGCTATAAAGCGAATGAAGCTCGGCTAGAGCATTTGTCATCCCACTTTTAAATGGGATTTTCCATTTGTTATAGTGGAAACTCCCGTGGTTAGTGCAGCCGCATGGGACGCACCACCTCATAAGGTAATCCAGATTTTGCGGAAGCCCTTCCATATAGGGCTGATATTCCTTTAGCAAGCCTCTCCTGGCAAGCTCTTTCTCAACCCCCTCTTTTGAGCCCTTGCAAAGGCAGCTCCAGGAGCCAGTGGATGAGAGATTTACTCTACTCGGTGCATGGGCCTTTTTGTACTCTGTTAAAAGAGCCTGGAAAGGCCACGGGCGGTAGCCCTCGTTTGGTATTTGGAAGTACACAAGGTTGTTGAGGAGCCACGGGGCATCCTTCTTATCCTTCTCATCCAAGCCGTGCTCACCGAACCTCTCAAGGTCGCCAGTCAAAACCCAGCTCATGTGGTCATGCTGGTTCCTGCCTTTAATACTGCTTGAAAAATTCCAATTACAACTGCCAAAAAAAATGGAATTTGAAAGCCCTTGGTCATAGAATGCCACTGCGAGCTCGCCCTTGGGGGTTTGAACAGAATATAATTCGCTGGGGTCAATCGCAGACTGGGCGTTCCACGAAGGGAGGAGTGTCCAGTCGGCATGCTCTTGAGCAAGCATCTCCAAGGTATCCTGGTCGTAGGCCTGTTCAGGCAGCCACACGCCCGAGGCTTGGCTACCGAAGATGTATCTGAAAAGAATGTCGCTCCATTGGTATTGTAGGGATTTGCTCTCTTTAGGAAGCAAAGGAATTATTGAATGAAACAGAGATGCCTGAAGAACGAAATTTGAAACCCCAAAGGTTGTGATTGCCTTTTCATTAACCTCCTTTAAACCAGTGAGGAGACGTTTGGCTGTGGAATCATTCTGGTGCTCCAAAATATCCAGGAGCACTGCTCCACTAATGTTGAGGCTGATGCCCAGCGGCCCGCTCCCAGTTTGATTTAAGTAATTTTTTAATTCAAGATTTGAGAGGTAGCACCTCTCATAAATCCCCTTGTTTATCGACTGATAGCGATTGTAGCCCAAAGGCTGGTGCCCGTTGAGAACAAGTGAAATCCCGCAGGTGTCGTTTGACAAGTTCTTTGCCACCAAAACTCTGTGGTTATTGGCAATGGGCTGAGGTATTTAATTCTTGTTATCTTTCTTATCTAAGCCTGCATTTTGGAGACAAGAAGAATTTGGTGTAAAGACAAAAAAAGACAATGTGAGAGTAAAAAAGTACTGACCAGGGGCGAAAATTCCTCACAATTTTTTTATATTCATTTGAATTCCCTTTCTTGTGAACTGGATAACAATAGAGCGGCCAGGGTATTTCGGGAAGAAGCGCGATGAGTTAATTTCTAGCTGGAACCAAAAGTATGGTGAAGGCAACTGGAGGTTAGCCTACCAATGGGGCGAACTCGTTCTACCCAGAAATCTTGGCATCCAGATTTATGAGGATGGTTATTACGAGTTTCTCAAGAATAACCCCCAAACCCTTGAATGGCTCATCTCAACTGCATCTGATGTCTATGACACTGCTCCAACCAATATTCTTGCGGGGTTTGACTATGAGCACCAGGAGACCCCGAACAGCCATGTGCATGATGTCTCAATAAGGCGGGCTGTTGCCAGGCTTGGCAAGTGGTTCCATGGCGACCACCTTGTATGGGTCAGGATGAAGGACTCAGAAGGTTACGTGCTCAGTCCCGGGATTGTGCCTTTCCATCTCCCACAGAAGATAGTTGCCGGAGAGATTAAGGATTATGGCGGCAAGGGCATCTGGTGGAATCCTGGCACAATAGAGGATTTCTACCAAAGGAACAAGGTGCTCCAGGTAAAGGAGGACTGCAAAATTTTAAATAGTCTGGCAATTCCATAAAAATTGGTGATGTTGAATGATAATAATATACGCCCACCCGAGCAGGGAGGGCCACTGTGGTGCTATTCTAAATGAGATAACAAATGCCTTGAAGCAGAAGGGCGTTAAGGGCGAGGTCTGGGACTTGTACAAGATGAATTTCGACCCGGTGCTTCACCTCAATGAGCACGAATCCTCAGAGCAAAAGGAAATTTCTCAAGAGAATTTGAAGCTTCAGGAGAAGATCAAAAGCGAGGAGAAATTCATTTTCATCTACCCTGTTTGGTGGAACAACATGCCTGCCATCCTCAAAGGCTTTATTGACCGTGTTTTCACGTTGAACTTTGCCTATAAGTTTGAAAATAACAAGGGAGTAGGGCTGCTGAAAGGCCAGGCTGCTGTTTTCACCACAAGTGGAGCCCCAAGGCTCGTGATGAAATGGCTTGAAGGGGACCGTGCGCTTAAGCTGATGTGCAAGGACACGCTGAAATTCTGTGGAATAAATGCAAAGGGTTTCAGCCTTGGCGGAGCATCTGCATTTGATGAGGAGAAAAGAGAAGAAATAAAGCAGCTGGTTGCCAAAGGGCTTACCTGGCTTCAGGTCTAGGCATAAGTATTTATTCTCTCTTTCATTCCTTTTTTGTATGGTAGTAAAGACACCAATTGCACTTGCGAAAAGACAGTTCTGGTTTGATTATCACAACCAAATCAAACAACTTGGCTTCAATCTAGGTGTTTGCGTATCCAGCCGTAAGGGAGAAGGTTATGACACAATTGAGGCAATCATCTATGCAGAGGCTCTGCCAGTGTTGCAAGGAATGAAAGAGAAAGTTGAAGGAATCATCCCTAAAATGTATTCTCATTTAACATTAAATAATGTCCCCGTGAATCTGACTTATCAGACCCACGGGGGGTTCCAGTAAGGAGATTGGATGACCACTTTCTCCCTTTAGTTAAAGCAGTTTATCTTTTTGTTCTTTTCCTGGTTTAACAAGCTTGCTAGCCTTTCTGTAGAACCACTTGGCAAGCCTTACTTCTGCGAAGCTTGGTCTGAAAAGCCTGTAATCTGGCTCAATCCATGGCAAGCCCTTCTCTTTTTGTTCTATTATCTCTTCACATCGACTATCAGCAAATAGCCTATCCGCAATTCCAGACATACAAAGATACACCGCCATACTGAATTTGGCGGGATAGTTAAATGAGTTTGCTAATGGCCAAAACCCTGATAGGACAAAACCAAAATATCCCGCCATTTTTGCCGTCCCAACCACATAACTTGTGACTGGCTCACTTGTTAAAATTCCAGCCAGCCTCTTGTAAGGATTAACAGCCTCTTTTGGCCTGGCTTCTGTTTCCCTTGCTACATCTGCTCTAATCTCCGGACTCACAATCTCACTTGCCCTATATGAAAACAGTTTTACTGATTCCCTGTTATCCTCAAGCTTTTTATCATGAGTCACATAAATGGGGATTTCCCCGGGCGCAAAATAGAACCTTGCCCACCGAAGATTTTTCTGCAATAAGTCCGCTTGGTCTTCGAGGGACATTGTCTTTTCGTTGCCCCCGTAGTGGCGAACAAGTGATTTGTAGTCCACTTCAAGCTCTTTTTCTTCTCCGGGCGTGAGCCCATTGTTGCGCCTGGTGGAATATGCCTCACTGATTTTTTTTAGTAAGCTCATTTGTATCACCTCATTTGAAAAGAACCCACTCTTTGACATTCCCCTCAAGGATTCTTTGGGCAACTCTATCGGTCGTTACTCCAAGGAGTGAGCCGTATCTCTGATGTGCTGTTTTTAGAGCGTACTCTCCTCCTATGTATTGGAAATGTTCGGGTTTGATTGCGTCATAACGGTACCCAGAATGGTCGAAACTTAAATCGCGGGAACCAACATTGACCCTCCCGGATGCATCTCTATATAGGAGGATATCAGCCCCGTAGCTATTCTTGCATAAGATTATATCTGCCTTTTCAAGAAAACGGCTAATCTCTGGCTGACTGCCAAACTGAACCAATCTCCCAATGGTCCCAAGCACACTGGTCTTAAATTGCTGTGCGCCTATTTCAATCCGCTCTTGCTTTGCCTTATGCTCTTGGTTTATCCTTTCTTTTTCTGCTTCCTTCTCTGCGAGAATATCTTCAAGTTTTGAACCAACATACTTTACATCAAGTGGGGTACTCACTGATGTCTCAGGTTCCTCTTCTGGTTTAGTTTTACCTCCAATAATCTCCCTAAATTTTCGCCCGATATAATTTGTGTTCATTTTGTTTCACCTCATTTATTACTACCATTTGATAGTAAAGATATGCTTAAATAAATATTTATGTCGTTAAGTACTTAACGACATTAGAAAGATTTATTAATTTGAAACATCTCTAATACGGCATGGCAGATGAGCTGATTGCCCTAAGAGAGTTTGGATTGAGTGAAAAAGAAGCCACTGTTTACTTAACCCTACTCCGCGAAGGCCCATCAACAGTCACTCCATTAATCTCAAAAACCCAACTCCAGAGAGGCAGTTTATACGATATCCTTGAACGATTGATTGAGAAAGGTATAGTCTCTTACGTCATTGCTGCCAATAGGAAGAATTTCCAGGCAGTTGATCCCAAACGATTGCTGGCGCTCATTGAAGCGAAGCACCAGAGAATAGAGGAGGCACTCCCCTCACTTCTCAATCTCCAGAAAAAGGGTGATACCTCTGTCTATATTCTGAAAGGAAGAAAGGCATTCAAATCACTTTACCTTGAGGTTCTCAAAGACAAAACAGTCAAGATGCTTATGGGCGCCAAAGGTGGGCTGATAACCGCTCTTGGTGATGTTTTTTATTCCCAATTCCAGGAAATCCGCAGAAATGAAACAAAAGACAAGGTTCTGCTGGTATGTTCTGAGAAGCTTCGGGGAAGCTCCTTCCTGGCTGAAATACCCTTTTGTGAAGTTAGATTTGTACCTGAAGAGCTTGATACACCCTCTCATACATTAGTCTACGGCAACCGCGTCATCATCCACATATTTGAGGAAACGCCCATTGCAATTGTAATTGAAAGTGAACAGGTTACCAAGTCATACACAAATCTCTTCAACAATCTTTGGAGAATGGCGAAGAAATAATAGATTTTGAACACCATCCTAATCCTATTGAAGAAGGTTTTCCATCTTCTATTACTCCTCGGTATCGGGAATATTCCTTACCAGAGGTACCTGTGTTAGGGCATGAATAGGAACTTATGCTCCTTGTACCAGATAAAGTAATGATCCTTCCGTATTGCCTTTCCAAACCTTTTTCTTATATCATCTAGGATTTTCCTGAATTCATCATGTGTTTGAACCTCAAGCTCAAACTCAATATCGTTATCGCTTATTGTTTCATAGGCGTAGACTATGTTTGGGTGCTGATGAAAATACTCCAGCATCTGTTTTTTTACCCCCATATCTGCGAGCTGCATTTCTATCTTGTACCAATAATAACCCATCTTTTCCAAGTCAATGAGGACCTTGAATCCCAGAATAATCTTTTTTGCAATCATTCTGTTAATCCTGAAGTTCACATTTGAGGGGCTTATGCCTGTTTTCTCAGAAATCGCAACAGAACTCATTCTTGCATTCCCTGCAATTTGTTGGAGGATAGCTAGATCTTTTTCATCAAACTCCGCCTTTTCTGGGAATAGCATCGTTTTCACATCTGTAATTTCTTTTCTATAAGACAGATATTTACGGTTGTAAATGTAGAACCTGTAATAGATGGAGATTTTCAGTTCATAAATGTATTTCCCAAACCTTTTTGTGAGGTCCTCCTTTATCTCAAAGAATTCATAGATGTCCTTCACCCAGCACGCTAGCCCCAGGTCAACGAACCCCCCAATGCTATCAACCCACCAGAAGCGCGGGTGCTGCTTGTAATACTCTATTATTTTAATCTCCTCTTCAGGTGTGTTTGTTTGGAATTTAAGAAAAAATCTACAGGTCAAATATCCCAGCTTGCTTACATCAATCAACGTCTGGTAACCTTTAATCAACCCTTGCTTCTCAAGCTGCTTAACCCTGTACTGAGTCACTTCCTTGCTCAGTAAAACCCTCCTCCCAATCTGATTAAAGCTTTGCCTGCTGTCCAGATCTAATTCGTAGAGTATTTTTCTGTCTTTTAGGTCAAGATTCACTAATATTTTATTATCCAGCCATTATTTATATATTTTGTGGTTATTTGATAAATATTTTATAAGAAAATTTTATATATACCACTATACTACTACCATTAAGTAATAAAATTGAGGTGATAAAAATGAAAGATTTTTCAGCACACATTGTGAAAGAGGACAAGGGCGGAAAAAATGGAGTCAGATATTACTTGCAGTTAGCTTCTCCCAATAAAAGCCCCACAGTGAGCATCCAAGATGGGGGCATAGAAGTCAGGGAGCTAACTCCCTATGGGCTCTTCAAGGTATTGGAGAAGAACGAGGGGTTTGTTAGCTTTAAATTCGATAATGAATTCCCTGAAATCGGGAGAAATGATATATATTCCCCAGAATTGCAGATATATCACCCTGAGGGTCCTATGTGGTTTGTTACCGAAAGGACTGACAGGAACAACCATGGTGATGAGCACACAGAGCGCAGATTGTACATGGCACAAAAATACGAGGGCTCGCTTGTCGAGCGGATTGTGACAGATGCAATTCATCAAGAAATATGGGGTCTTCGCGATGGAAATGCCGGGAGGCCCCAATTGGATGTAAAGATACGCATGGTTCCAAGGCTTCAGTTAAGAGAGATAATAGCAGAAGCTGAGGAAAAGAGACTGTCTTCACACATAAAATTCAGCCCATTACGTAAACGCTCCATGTGGGTACCAAAATAGGGATAGAAGGGAATATCTCTGTTTTAGAGGCCAGAGAGGCTGAGGGAGATGCCTCTCTGGCTGAAGCACCCTTTTGCCTTGGTTAGTTCAGATTAAATTTAAAAGCCACCTCTTCTAACTCTCCCTTGTGATAAACAAAATTCGCTCCATTATCCGCGAGTACCATTACGGTAAATTTTACCTTATTGATAATAATATTAAAATAACCATTGATCGCAGAAAAAAATTCATCCAAATAACCAATTTCTTCCGCAACGGGGAAAAGGAAGGGGACTGCATTGAGATTTCAAAGACCCTGCAGAAACAGCTCAAGCTGAAACTTCCGCAGTTATCAACGCGTATCGTTGAGGGAAACGCACCCCATGTTTTCGTTCCATTAACCGGCCCCCATTATTTTCTGCTGGCATCAAAATCTCGAATCATAGAGAATGCCGAAGAAATTAAGAAAGAGGGAGCACTGGAAAAACTAAACCCTCTGCTTATTGACCCTTCGCTGCAATTCATTGGCGAGCTTAATTTCTCTGGCTACATCGTCTCAGACATTGTTGCCAATGGTCTCGATGAGTTCCCATTTGAGCCAGACCTCAAACTGGAAAACGGCTTTTATACGCCATTGGGATTGACATCTGACTTGCGGGTTGTCTTACTAACGGCGGATTTCAAAACCCCTGAAGTGCTAATTGTTTGGGTCCAAGGCCAAGATGAAAACCGTGACTTCACTGAATTACCACTAGGCTCACTAAACCTTAAGAAAATCTTGCATGGTGAGACTAAACTTCTACGCCTCATCGATTGCATCCACAGCAAGAATCCAATGGCAAAAAAGAAATAATCTGGAGCCTATCTCTTTTTCCTTGAATCCAGGTTCTCAATAAGAACGTCCTTGGACTTTGGTTTTCTCTTGAAAAGATTCCCCAATCCTCGGATGTTAATCAATGGTATTGTTCTGTTCCCGGCTCTATTGTAAAGCCCTATCTGAATTACAATACCACTATTATAGTCGTTTATTGAATTAACAAGCCCCAGTTGGAATGCAAACTTACCGTTGGAGTCAGCCATATTGACACCTGGTGAGATTGATGCGCCAGTTAATTCCTCCTTCACATAACTATTCAATCCACCTATTGACACTCCATGGCAATTTGAGCCTACATACGACGCAATGCCACCAACATTCACACCCTTGAGCTCCCTTTGCACAACGGCTGCAATTCCAGAAATATTGACTCCATTTGAGTTCTCAGCTTGTGCATCAAATGTGCCAAACTGGAATCCCTTAATGTCACCGGAGATTATTGAGGCAAGCCCTCCTATTGAGGCGCCTTTCATTTCTGCGTATCCCCTATTCTCATAGGTACCTGCTCCAGAAACTAGCGCAAATGCAACTCCTTGGCTCTTCCCCTCAAGTACATGGTAAATTGGTGGTAATGGACAAGGTTCCATAATATTTCACAAGTTTCTCTGGAGGAGCTCTTAATTTTAAATCCTCGCCCTCATTAACCATCAAAAATCTATTTTAATCTCCAGAAACATGCCAAAAGATTAAACAAGTGGGTTAATTATTTTTTTAAAGCTTATTTTACGTAATTAACGACTAAATAATGGTTAATAAACCATAAGGCTTAAAAATTAAGCCGGGTTCAGGGGGTGTTATGGAGCAGTTTCAAGCCACTCAGGACGCAATAAATGGTAAGATATCAGATTTGGAGAATATAACTGAATTAATGCTGAGAGAGTTCAAAAAGGCGGCTGATAGCTACCAAGCTTTGTTGAGAAACCGCGGTTCTGAAACCGATCAATCTCTAATTGACAAATATTCAGAGCATTTATATTCCGCAAAATCGCTTCTCCACAAATTAGAAACTCAGATTAATAATGAGGAAGGAAGCCCTTTAATGGGAGGTCATATAATCTATGACCCTACAAGTCCTGGAAGGAGGTATGACTCTCTCGTAATAAGCCAATTCCCCAAAAGAGAGGCTTCAAGCTCCCTAACCAATTCCCTCCTGGAGCGTTATTTTGTCCTTTTGGCAATATTTAACCCTGTAAAAGAATACACTTTTGCACCACCCCGAAAGAAATTACCAGAAATAAGAGGCCAATCCCCACCCAATTCTGAAGACAGAATGGAGAAAGCAAAGGTTGCAATTGAGAACCGCCTTTTTAGCTATTTTGAGATTGCATCTTCAGTAGGTTCAGTGATGTTTTATGCAAAAAACAACATTGGTTTGGCCCTCACACTGGCAGAGCACGCAAGGAAAAAATTCCCTGCACCTTATGTTCATATAGAACCGAGAGAGCAAATGCCCATAGTTTCAGATGAAGGGGGAAAGTGAGATGGAGCCATTTAATGATTTTCAAAGAAGGACAAATGAGCGCATCAGCGAGCTTGAGCTAATCTCCAAAGAAGCCATTGACTGCTATAAAAATGCATTTGAAACCAGGAAGAGCATTATTAAAGGAAAGGGTGTTAAAATAAAGTCAAGAAAGAGACAGGCTCAAGAAGCCATAGACGAGCTAAAAATCCACCTGAATGAGCTTGAGGCCAAGGTTAAGAAATTGGCCTATGATGATTCCAATCATTTTACCCAAAAGAACACTCAAAAACTTTATGACACCTACCCAGGCCGGGCTGTTGCCCCAAAATCACTAATGGTGTATTTGGCTGAGAGATATTACCTCCAATTGAGCCTACTGAGGCCTGCGCTCAAGTATCTTAAGTCACCATCAAGTCTGAGCCTTTTCCTGGGAATACATCAACCCAAATCCAAGGATATGAGTGAAACCAGGGAAGTGCTCAGGGGTGAAATTTTAGATCACCACTCATATTACTCGAGGATAGCCAAAAATGCTGCCAAGCTTGCCAAAGAAAAGAGGTTTGATATAATCTACGAGCTTGTGGATTTTGTGCGGGAGAAATTCCCGGCAGCTTACATAAACGTTCAAACCCGGGAGCAGGGCTCGCTTTTTGAGCAAACCTCTTCTGTGACCCCGCAAGGCTGATTTTTCATCGAATTCTTTAATTTTTCAATTAAATTACGACTTTATAATGGTTACAAACCATAAGGCTTAAAAACTCGAATTCGTTTTTGCAATATGATGGATACATACAGGGCTTTTGAAGAGAAAATCAATGACCGCGTTGACGGTTTGGAGCAGCTCTCACAGTACGCCCTTAACGAACTTAGGCTGGCAATTGCCCAAGAGGCAAACCCTGAGCCTGCCGGGAGGGATCACACATTAATTGCAAGACAGCTTTATGCAGACCTAAAGACTAAGCTCAATGAATTTATTCCTTTGCTTGGAATTCCAATAACCGGTGTAGGAGATGCGTATGCTGGTCGAATTACTGAGCCAAGCTCTCCAATTACTTATCTCTTCGAGAGATACATGCTTAACGTGGTCGTTGGCCAGGCTGCAGTAGAAGCCCTTTTTACCAGAAAAAATGCAAACGCAGCAGGCCGAGTTGCGATTCAGGCCACGCTCAACTCAGAGGATTCCTCGAACGAACTCAGGCTGGCTGTCCTTGACAGGCTTTACAAGTTCACGGAGATTTCCAACAAAACCACTGCACTGGCCCAAGCTGGAAGGCTTGACTTGATTTTGGATGCACTTGATACAGCAATGAGGCGTTATCCGCGCCCTTTAGTCAAGATTTCAACTGAAGGCATTGAGCCGGAATAAAAGAATACAATTCCCCCTTGAGTCTGTCTTGATCCCAAGGCTTTTATCCTGACTTTCTCTTGAGAGTTTCTGTCGCTGGCTCTAATTCAATATTTATTGTTTCTGAAGTTCCTTTTAGAATGTTCTCCAAAATGAGATAGCCCTGCTTGTATGCCTGCTCATACTGGCGCCCGATTGAGCCAAATACATTCTCCCAGTCTTCCTTTACCAAGGCCTGGGCGAACCCTGTGTGCTCAAGGAATTCCTCACGCGTTGCTTTCTCCAAATCCTCTTTCGTGATGCCGGATGCGCCCTTTTCCAGCTCCCTGTGGATTGCATAGCCACAAGCCCGGTCAACGATTCCGCGTATCATTGCACCACTGATGAGGTGGCTGTAGAGGAAATTCCCCATCACGCCATCCTTTGAGACAAGGCTGTAAACAATATTATCTTTCTTGAAAATTTCAGCAGCCATTTCATCTGCTATAGCTTTTGGGTCGCCCTTTTTGGAAATAGGTTTCCCCTTAAGGTATATTAAAAAAATCTCGCTGGTGCCCTCCTGATTGGGCCTTGGTATGTTGATTCGCCTGTCAACCCTCCCATCCCTCAGGATTGCCGGATCAATTATGTCTTCCCTGTTTGAGGCAAGAATTGTTATCACATTTGCCTCACCATTAAGGCCATCCATCTCTGCCAGGAATTGGGGCACAATGGAATCATAAACATCTGTTGAAATACCGGAGCCGCGAGTTTTCAGAACAGCCTCTGCCTCATCAATAAAGACCACTACTGGACTGCCATTTCCCGATGCAGTCTCACGGGCTGCCTGGTAAATCCTTCTAATATTGGCCTCTGAATTGCCAACCCACTTGTCAAGAATTTCAGGGCCATTTACTTTAATAAAATGCCCATTTGCACCACCATCTTTACCTACAGCCTTTGCTAGATTGTATGCAATAGACTTTGCTATTAGAGTTTTTCCACACCCCGGCGGGCCATAGAGCAAAATGCCTTTTGCTGGCTTTCTTCCGTATTTTTCAAATATTTCTTTGTGGGCAAAAGGGTCCTCAATTTCTGCCTTTATCTTACCAATGGCCGCCTCAAGCCCGCCAATTTTATCCCAGGGTGCTGTTGGAATCTCCTCAAGTGCATACCTGGTCTTCTTTTTCTCAAAACGGTAAACTGCAATTGCACCGCGCGGGTCAAGCATTACCTCATCACCGACTTTCACCCCCTCGACTGAGTTCAGAACAATCCGGGGCTCGCCTTTGCTGAGAACCCTAATCTTTCCTTCGAGTATCTCTTCAACGCCCACAACCTCGCCACCTGTTGAAGAGAACTCAGAGTAGCCTACAATAGCTTTTGTCATTGGATTTAGGATTACCCTTCTCCCACATTTGTACTTCTCCTCAACCGGCTCACTTCTTTTGGCGTTTGATTTCTGGGCCTTCTTTTGTTTCTTCCCCTGCCCTCCTTCAAAATTTACCTGAGGCATCCCATCGCCCAACGATGCTGGTACTCTAGTTTCATATACCTCTTTAGAAGACTCTTTAGGGGTTGGAATCTCGTAGATTTCACCAGAATCAGTAACAACCCGCATTGATCCATTTTTGGTGTCAAGTATTGTTGCTGGAAGATATGGCGGAGACCTAAGTGCACATACTTCTTCCTCTAAAAGAATTACTGTTTTCCTAAGCTCTTCCTTTTCTTTATCTATCATGTTCCCCCAAAATTTGGAGTTTGTATTGGTTTTTAAACCTTTGGAATTATTAACCATTCAAAAGTAAAAAATATATACATTCCCTTTTAAATAAAGGAATTGAAAAATAATAATCAGAAATCCTTTTTTTAGCGAGGGGATTCCGTATTTCAGAACAAGATTAAATCCAAAACAGCTCAATCCTTGGTGTATTTTGCATATAGCTTCGCAAACTTCTGCTGGGCGAGCACTTCCCCCAGCATTCCAGAAACAAAACTCTTACATCTATCTAAGAACTCTTTGGGATGCACCTCTGGGTCAATCTCCGCTGCGAAGACCTCAACCCTTTTGGCGCTAAACTCCCCAAAGGTGTCATATATCACCCTTTTTGCGTCTTCTACTATGTCCATCGCTATACACTCGTCGCTGATAGACCCCTTTACACTACAAATATAAAAAGGTTTTTAAAATTTGCCTTATCTTCACCCAGCTATGAAACTTGTTATAGTCGGTCCGCCTGGGGCTGGCAAGGGTACTCAGGCCAGAATAATTGCCAGCAAGCTCTCAATAGCCCACATTTCCACTGGAGAGATCTTCCTGCACCATATCAGAAACCAGGATTTACTTGGCAAGAAAGTCAAGGCTTTCTACGAAAAAGGCAATCTGGTGCCAGACGCATTAGTCCACGAGATTGTCAAGGAGGCAATCAAGGCTCCTGCAGCCAAACCGGGCTTTATGCTTGATGGTTACCCCAGAAACCTCGCCCAGGCTAAGTTTCTCGATAAGGAAGTGCACACAGACCACGTTATAAATATTGTAGTGAGTGATGAGGATGTTGTTAAGCGCATGACCGGGCGCAGGCTTTGCGATTGCGGGGCATTCTATAATCTCAACATACCTGAACTTAAGCCCAAGGACCCAACCAAATGCGACAAATGTGGCCATAAGCTGATTCAGAGGCCGGATGACAATGAGAAAGCAATCCTGGAAAGGTTGGATGTGTATCACACACAGGTCTTGCCTGTGGTTGAGCACTACAGAAAGAAAGGGCTTGTGTTGGATGTTGACGGCTCAGGAACTGTTGAAGAAGTTACTGCTCTTATTGTTTCAGCCCTCGAACATTGAGCGGATGGCAATAGTTGCATAGCAGCCTTTCTTGAGATAAAAGCTCGCTTCGTAGGTATCCAGGCTCAGATAGCGCAACTGGATATTCTCAATGCTTGCTATGGCTTCCCGGGTGGAGCCCTCTTGGGAAAGCCATGGGGCTTTCCTGATGATAAAACTGCCAGGATTGACTCCAAACCTTTCTATTACCTTTGGCGCAGGCTTTGTGGCAAACCCCACAATCGGCAACTGGGTTGCAGGGATAGGCTCATTAGGGAAAGCCAGATTCTGGCCAGCAACTGACTGAAGCCTGAAGGAGCGTGAGTTTTCCCTGACATAGGCGTCCAATTCCACATTGAATATGAGGCTTTGGAATGAGTGGACATAGAGTAGCAGGTTGTTTTTTGGCAGCATAGCCAAAGCCCCAAGATAATCGTTGGGATGCATTTTTAGATGGAGTTTTGACTTATCATCAAATTCCTTGCTTGTGACGCACACTAGCTCCACCGCCAGTTTCAGGTCTCCCTTGACAATGGCTTCCCCAATTCTGGGGTTGTTGGTGGAGAAACGCTGCTCGCCAAAATAGTTTGGCATAAAAGTCCGCTCTGAGGGGGGTTTGTCAGACGTTACCTTCATCCTGAATTTGTTTCCCACCAATTCCCCTATCCTTATTGGGGAGTTGCTCATACCAACATAGGTGAGCTTGATATCGGGATTTGAGAACTGCTGCTTTAAAGAACCATTTCTAACAGATATCAGCTGGCTTGTAAACCCCTGCTTGTCCTTGTTGCCTGCAAATCCAACCCATTTTGGGTCAATATGGAGATTCTTTGCGACAACATTTATTGCTGCTCCAGTTGTAAACCCCCGCTTCTCTAGTTTGAAGATTGCAAATTCCCCATTGGCATCAGGTTTGAAGCTCCCAACCTCTTCAACAATAAAATCCTCCGGAGTTTGCTTGAATTGCAGCATGACTAAGTTTGGCATCAGCTAGTTTTTAACACTTTTGATTTTTCCTTGTTTATGCCAGTATGTTTTCTGAGGAAACATTTAAATATCACGCAGATAGAAACACGCACAATGCCACAAAAGAGGAGCCCAATGAGGCTTGTTTTTGTCAGGGTCATAGGAATATTAGTATTCATAATTCTTTTAACATTGGCTAACATAATTTATCCCTACCTGCACGGGCGCTTCTTCACAGAGTTTGTGAGCTTCCTCAATTCCAACCTTGAGCTGATTGTCGTCATGTCAATCCTTTTTCTGTTGGGAGAGCTTTTCAGCCTTTTCTTCTTCCCATTCAATATTCCAGGGCCGCTGTTCACAGGGTTTGGGAGCATGCTGCTGATCTCATTTGTGTTTGGCCTAATGGGCGCACTGGATTACATTCTAAATCTTGGCATCTATAATTTCTTCAAGTGGTTCGCGTACCTGCTGTTCCCATGTGTTTTTGGCGTGGTGATAATTATTGGCTATATCCAGTTGTTTACCAAAGAGCTCAAACCTGAAGAGGAGGAGATAATTGACCTGACAGCCACTGGTTGGCAGGAGATAGCTGGGGAATTCAAGCTCCTCATTTTGGATATGGTCCAGGGATTGAGGCGTGTGTTCAAGCGCTCAAAGAAGCAGCAGGAAAAAGCTAGAGACAACAAACCCTAGGAAGCATAGAATAAGTATTATCCTTGCCAATTTCTCATTCGGGTGGATAAGGCCAATGAAAAAAATACAGTCGCAGAAAAGCAGATAGCCCCAGAAGACTACATAGCCTTTAGAGATTAGGTTGAAGTTCTCAAGAAGGAGCGTGAGTGTGAAAACCACAACAGGGAAGAGTGCAGCAGCGCGCTTGCCAAAAACCACCGCAAACGTCCTGTCACCACTTTTCTTGTCCACCGAATAATCTAATATTGTGCTGAAGGAGTGTATGCCCATAACGCAGATGGTTATTAGAATAACCTTAAATGGAAGGGACGAGATGGGCTGGGCAAAGCTGAAACCCAGAATAAAAGGCCCAAGCAAATAGAGCATGCCATTTGCAAATGAATCCAATGGGGGGCGTTCCTTAAGCCTCACTGGGGGGGCTGAATAGTAATAGGAGA
>CAIWSB010000097.1 GCA_903915225.1 uncultured Candidatus Woesearchaeota archaeon | reverse complement strand
ACCCCTCTCGTTTTCTCAACTTAATCATTGCATGTTCGAGATGCCTGGCATCCTCAAACACCCCGAAAACAGTTGATCCACTTCCTGACATCAGAGCTCCAAGAGCGCCTGCCCATATTAAATCATCTTTAACTGTTTTTAGCTCTGGATGCAACCCAAATGCACTATCTTCAAGTTCATTAAACAAATACCTCTCTGGTGCAATACTTTTCTTAGTTATATCCTCTATTTTAAACATATCCTTGCTGTTAGTCAATGACATCTTATACTCAGAAAAGACCCTTGCAGTTGATATTCCAAATGGTGGAATGACAAGTAGATAAACTCTATCCTCAATCATTGCATCGGCTAACAGACTGTCTCCCCTGCCGCCCATAATTGCAGGTCTTCCATGAACGAAAAACGGGCAGTCAGCACCTATTTCTTGAGCCATTTCTAAAAGTTGGTTTTCCTGTATACCTGTGCCGAATAGCCTGTTAAGGGCTACAAGTGTATGTGCCGCATTGCTGCTGCCTCCACCCAGGCCTGAACCAAATGGGATTTTCTTATCAATTTTAATCTTTATCCCATTTTTAATTTCTGTTTTATGTCTGAATAAATCGGCAGATTTAAACACCAGATTGTCAGCAGCTGAGCATCCGCAGTCAGGTGCATCGAGTTCAATGTCTTCTCCTCCCTGCTCAAGATATAATGTATCGAAAAGTGTGACAGGCACCATGAGTGTCAAAAGCTCATGGTACCCATCATTCCTTTTGCCTAAAACCTTAAGCAAAAGATTTATCTTTGCAGGACATAAAACCCTCACTTGACCTCAAATGCCAGATATTGAGACCTCCCATCCCTGATAATCAGCATAAGGATGGAATCTCCCTTTCTAAGCCCTTTTACAGCATCAAGGTAATCATCTATTGTATCAACACCCTTGTAATTGATCTCTTTTATAACATCGCCTTTTTTGATTATCCCTGATGCAGGACTCTTATCATCCACATCCATAACAACGGCGCCTTTGGCATCATCAAGTCTAAGTCTTTTTGCCAGATCAGGGGTTATATTCTTAACAGTTATACCCAGAGAATCTTTTGATTCTTTTTCGGGAGCACCATTTTCCCCTCCTTCTTTACCAAGTGATGCAATACGTTCATCAGTCCTTTTTTCCAGCTTGGTTTCAAGTTTGAGTTCCTTCTTGCCGCGCCATACCCCAATAGTTATTTTGGATCCAGGTTTAAATGTGCCTATCATCTGTGTAAGAGCTGAAGGATCCTTGATATCCTGACCGTTAATAGAAATTATCACATCACCTTTTACCACACCCGCTTTCGCTGCTGGATCTCCCGGATGGACCATTGTAACCATTGCACCTTTGGGCTCTTTGAGGCCTATTGCCTTGGCGATCTCAGGTGTTACTTCCTGAATCCCTACCCCGAGCCAGCCCCTGGTAACCGAACCAGTCTGTTTCAGTTCCATCAGTATTTCCTTGGCCATGTTAATCGGAATAGCAAAGCCAATGCCCTGACCGGATGCAACAATGGCGCTGTTTATACCAATAACCTGTCCCTTCATATCTATTAGCGGACCGCCTGAGTTCCCCGGATTGATTGCAGCGTCAGTCTGAATGAATTGGTCGTAGGGGCCTGCACCGATAATCCTGTACTTGGCGCTTACAATTCCTATCGTAACAGTATGGCTGAGGCCAAAAGGATTTCCGATTGCCATTACCCAGTCGCCAATCTTTAGGATATCAGAATTTCCAAGTTT
>CAIWSB010000096.1 GCA_903915225.1 uncultured Candidatus Woesearchaeota archaeon | reverse complement strand
CTTAAAGATATAACCCGCGTGTCTTCTTTGGTGAATTCCTCTGTCTGTTATCCAAGTCTGGTGGAACAGCCCGAAGAATGCCCCATCCGCTCTTGTAATTGGCTTCTCACCATACTTAAAGGAAGGCTCCATAGAGAAAGGGAATGAAAGCAAATTTATAACCCTAACCCGCCCCAGAAAACCTGCCCTAACGCCTGCCTCAGGAATGCCGAGGCATTCCAAAAATCCTCCGGAAATCCCAAAAAACATCTTAAAAATCCTTGGTGATGCCTAGTTCTCATGATTTCAGAGTTTTTTCCAAGCAAAACCCCCTGCTGCCTCTATGGGGAAACCTTTAAATATAGTATAAACTTATCATATTATATAAGTTTATACTATGGTGATAAATATGCAAGAAGTGCTACACTACCCAAGGCTGGATACGATATTGAAAATAGAGAAGATATTGAAAACTGCAAAAGGACCAGTATCAAAGAATGAGATTGACAGGCGGTTAAAGACGCAAATCATGAGGCCAACTATGAATATTATCCTGGAGTACCTTGAGGAGAGCGGTAAGATTGCCACGTTAAAGGAAGGCATAATCTGGATTTACGCCACGGATGCCAGCAGGAAGCTCAAGGCCAGGCTTAAAAAGTCAGTGACTGTGTGATGGAGAAAGAGGTCCTAGTCCAGTTCGATTCAGAGGCTTTTAAGGAGTTCACTGAGCTGCAGGAGGCTGTTGAGCAAGGCAAGCTAGGCCCATCGGACCCGACATACAGGCAATTGCTGGCCTCAATAAATAATGCAATAAAAAATCTAAAGGCAAACCCATTCTATGGCGATTTGATACCCCGGAAATACTTGAGCAAGGGGGTAATCGCGCGATATGGGACTGATAAGATACTAAGGATAGAACTAATCGGGTATTGGAGGCTGCTGTACACTGTTTTGGGGAATGAGGCCAGGATAATCGCCCTCATCCTGGAGTACATGAGCCACGATAAGTACAATAAGATATTTGGGTATAAGAAAAGATGATCCTCCCCTCTTACCCAGACAGCCTCGAAAACCTAAATTTCGATTCTGGAAAATCAACCCCAAGGGCAAACCAGCACATTAAGAAATAAATTATTCCAGTGATCAGGGCAGGCAATAGCGATGAAGAGCTCACAGCAGGCGCATTCGAGGAATTAAACATCATCAATACCATCCCGGCAATAAAAAATATTACCGCAAACCATTGGTAGATGTGAAGCCCAAGAATTATCTTTGTCAATGGCTCCCCGCGGTACCCTTCCTCTACGAATCTCACAACCCCTGCCAGCGCCAAGTATGAGCCTCCAATTAAAGTCAGGGGGGCAGATATGCTCCAGAGGAAAACCAGGATAATTGCGATAAATATGTTGCCGATTATTGAGTAAAGCGGCGTTGGGTAAATCGGCCTCCCTCCAAGATTTGCCAATGCAAATGCCCTTGAGTGCTTATTATTAATAATTATACCAGAGCTTTTAGGTGCTAAACCCCCGTGGCAGCACCCTTGGACCAGGCATCTCACCCGCCCGATTGCCTGAACAAAAGGCCCAGAGAATGCAAATGCAGCAAGTATGAGCAGCATTGATTTTTCAAAAGGCGAGATGATAATACCTGCAATCACTATCCCCAAGACCCCCCCAAAATAGCCAAACGGCCTGCTGAGCTTGTTTGATGACCCTACTAATAATTGCCCCATAATTGCAGCCCCGAGTATTCCCGCGACTAATAGGATAGATACAGATAGGATATGCTCTGGTCCAGATAATAGTATTACAAAAAAAGCCCCAATTCCCCCAGCGAGCCCAGCAAATATCCCATGGCTGATTATCCTGACAGGGCCAATCCTTTTTGCATGCCAGGAATTGGCAACCCTCTCAGTAAAGCTAAGAATCCCCTTCCATAGCTTATCTAGCCTAAAAAGGTAAACAATTGGCTTTGATATAAGTGAGAAACTCAATAATGGATGCGGTAATTTGCCAAATTCCTTGAGAAGATAAATCCTCTCATGCCCCAAAACCAAGGCGATGCAGGCCAGTAAAACTACAGGGGTTGTGAGCCAAAGTCCTGTGGCTGAGCCGAATCCTAAAGAGAGGCCTAGGCAAATCATCACAAACCCAAAATAGATTGGATGAGGGATTATCCAGTAGATGCCCCCTGTGACAAGTTTCTTTGGAGGATATGCATTCATAGGCAGTCCCTTCCCCTGCTTCCATATAGTCCACATGCCAACAACCATTATGGCAAGCCCTATGAAAGATAATATAAATCCAATTGCGGGGATATGTACTGGTCTAAAAGGGACTTTTACAGTTAAGGTCCACCAGATCAAGAATAGAGGAACCAGAACCACAAAAAACAGCCCATACAAGGCTTTTCCTAAACCCCTTTTTAATTCCATTTGACTACCTCACATATAGATGAGCCATTTATTTTAGACCCGTTCTGTAAAATAAGCTCGCCTCTGCTTAAATATTTATTCTCCTCAATTTTACGCAGCTTTCTGGGGAGCAGATTAGAAAAGAAGCTCAATCTTCCCAGCAGCGAATTAGAGACATACCCTTGCCTGATTGGCTTGAAACCCTTGAGGATAAGCCTCTGCTCTTTTGTGATAATCCTCTTATCTTGGACCTCTCCTTGAGAAAGGCCATTGCTGGTCCAAACCCAAGTTTTGCACAATTCCCCTTTCAGATCTATCCAGATAACATAGTCCTTCTGGTTATCCCCGATAAACCTCCCCCATCTCAGTTCATCAAAAGGGAGTTTCCAGGGAGGAACTGTCATATAGATTTGCTCTGCATAACCTCTCCCCGAAATATCTCTCCCAGCAAGATGGATTGAGACCTTGGCATTGGGCTTGAGGCATTGCCATTCAATTCTTCCCTCTTTCCCATCATATAATATCTTCTTATTCCCGCCGTTTTGCCCTGCCCATTTCCCATCTACGCCCAATGAATCATTTGACCACTCTAAAGACCTGTCACTTTGCTTCAATTTTCCAAAAGAAAAAGACTGCCTGCAATTTCCATGAGTAATTATGGAACTATAATCCATCCTAATTAAACCAAACCTCAGCTTGGCAGCATAGCCGATAAAAACCTCTCCAGCAGAGCTCACACAATCAAAATACCACTTCCGAAGCTCAAATCTTGGCATTTTCAACTCTCATCCATTTATTACTATATAAAATATAATACTTAAATTAATAGGGATGCCGTTAAACCGGCAGTTCTCTGCTCCGGCCTTACCCCTGCATAGAAAACCTGCCACAACGCCTGCCTCTAGAAACGCCGAGGCATTCCCCGAAAATCCTCCTCTAAATGAGTTTGACAGCCCCAGAATTATATGCCGGTAAATTTAATCTTTAGCTTCTTAAAAAAATTCTTGGATTTCTTTAAACTTTTATCAGATAGCTTATCCGCAGTCTCAATCTCAAATTTTTCATCAATTTGTATAT
>CAIWSB010000095.1 GCA_903915225.1 uncultured Candidatus Woesearchaeota archaeon | reverse complement strand
TAATTGCTTCTTATTGAACACAATTGTCTCAAGCCGGTCCGAGCCCTCAAGCTCAACAACAAAATCAGATGAGGCTGCAATTATGCCGGACTTTTTCATCCCAGCTGCCAGGGCAATCCTCAGCAGTGCATTGGCTGCATCAATGCTAGAGCAATGTACATGCATGATAAATGGCTCATATTTGAGCCACACGGCCCCTTTAATGCGCTCAGGTATAGCTGAGCTGATTTCACTGGGTTTAACAAGCCCATGGCTTTTGAAGAGCCATTTGGCCTGGTTCTTGCGCTGGCCGTAAAGGTTTATCAGAACTGTCCTGCCTGCGCATGAACTTGTCGTGAAGAATTCCGGACGAGCGTTTATCAATCTCACAAGCTTCACAATGCCAGAATCAATGGAGCCCTGCTTAGATTTATCAGACTTAATGAAAGCATTCCGCTTGCTAACTGCAAAGCTCATATCTTCGTCTTCATAGACCTTGAGGTTAAAAACCCTTTCATGGCAGTCACAAATTCCTCTGCCTCGAGGAACAGTTCGTCAAACTCTTTGCCCTTGATTTCCTGAATCTCCCTGTGGGTTATGCCCTTGTAGAGCTTGTAGAAATTGGTCACAGTGGCGAGGTATTTCTTATTCAGGAGTCCAGGCTTCACCAGCTGCTCATCCATTATTTCAGCCACATGGTCCGGTGAAGGAGGAACAATATCAAGCGTCATGATGGCAGAATGGGCAGCATCAATGACAGCCCAGTAAAGATCCATGCTGGCCTGCATGATGTGCCACTTGGAGTTTTGCAGCGTCCGCGGCGCGCGGGCAAAATAAGTGAACACAGATTCAGGTGAAGGCCGTATCATGCCACGCTTCAGCAGGGCTTTCAATGGGTCAAAGAACCCTGTATCCAGCAGGGCAATGCCCTCCCGGAGGATATTTAATCCAACCGGATCACCGGCACGGATATATGCCCAGAAGCTGCTCAGCTTCAGAGAAGTGAGGTGAATCCTGGTTGAAACCTCAATCACAGCCTTCTGCGCAATTATCCTGTATGTCTCAACCAGCTCAGATGAGAGAGCTATTGTAACATCATCCACAACA
The DNA here is from genome assembly GCA_903915225.1 of uncultured Candidatus Woesearchaeota archaeon. Taxonomy (GTDB): domain Archaea; phylum Nanobdellota; class Nanobdellia; order Woesearchaeales; family B29-G15; genus B29-G15. The sequence goes on along the minus strand of CAIWSB010000095.1, from coordinate 6,542 downwards.
ACTAGAAGATCAATATCACCTGGCTTGGGCTTATCAGCTTCGCCAATCTCATTCTGCGGCTGCTGGTCAACCTTGGCATTTGAGCCGAAAAGCACAATGGCCTTGATTAGGTCACCAAATTCCTTGTGCATTCTGCTGGCAAACTTCAGCGCAAGGTCAACATCATCCTGCTTGAATTTCCCAGGCTCTGGGTTGTTTTTAATTATATTGAATTCCATTTGAACACCTCTTTTTACTCAAGCTTGACTCCTGACCATAAACTCCAGTCCTGTGGCGACGGGGCGGAATCGCCGTATAGGAAATACGGTGGCGCGACACGTCCAAAGTACGATCGCTCGATGTCAGTCCAGCCGACACCTCCTCCAGCAACTCCGTAGATTGGCTTTCCTATAATTCCCCAGGCGCCAATCATCGCCTCGTAGTCCTGGTCTGAAGGCTCTACAACAATATCCGTTATTCCTGCAGCCTTCATTTTTGCAATAAATTCCTGGACAGGCACCTTACCCCTGCCTGGAGTAACGTGCTCGTCCTCGTAACCAAAATTATCTGAAACATGCACGTGCCCTATGACTTTAGCTTTGTTAAGTGCGTCAATCTCAGTCATAAGCCATTTGTTGAATTCTTCATCAGTGCCCTTGAAATACTTACGCCATGTGTAAGCGTGGCCAATGTCGAATGTGGCTTTGATGTGCCTCTCCGCAAGCTTATTCGCAGCCTCCATATTACCAACTTGCTTCATCTCCACCAGGTGTTTGGCAAATGCATCCCTTGAGAGTTGGATTATCTCCCTTAGCTCTTCCGGATGCGAGCCGTACATCTCAGGGAAAATGTTTTCCGGTGAAACAAACAATGGGTCTTTTGTTTTCGCCGACTTGGCCATGGCATACTCTGCAGCGCGGGCAATCGTGTCAGCTGTCTTCGTCTTTGCAAATGTTTCCAAAGGCTTGAGGCGCGTCTTCATGTCCATAAGCTCAGCAGCGCGGGCATCTGCTGTTGCAGACGATTCGTGCATGTAACGCATGTTCTTTTTTGTCTCATCAATAAACCTGTCCAAGGCAGCAGTTGGCATCTCTGACTCCCTGGGTATAAGCGAGCCCGCTACACCTCCGGCAAAATAGCGCTCTACAGCAATCTTCCAGCGCTTATCCGGGTCCATGTTGTCCTCCAGCTGCTTGTACTCATCAAATGCCTTCTTTGCGCGGGTGATGTTCTCCCTTAAATCATCATATTGGTGTGCGTAGAAGAGCGAGCTGCCCTTTGCCTGCAGTATCTGGTTGTCTATCTGTGTCTCGTAGAAAATCATTGCCGGCGTCTTCTTGTTGTCCTTGTGCTCGGAATTCCACTCATCAGCCTTTGTCTTGAACCAATCCCATGTCCTGCGCTCTGTCTCAAATTTCGTGCCTTCCTTGTCCCACTTCGGGACTCGCCTGTTGAAAAGCTCCTCAGGCTGGGCATCCTTAGAGATAACATTTCCATCAATGTCAACCCAGTCTGTTGGCTCGATTTTCCTCCCGTCCTTGTCAAGTGCGCCAACAATCTTCGTGTGGTTGCCGCGCTGTGCCATCTCCTCCTCCCAATCCTTGGCCGTTGTCCACTTCGGTTCGAAAACAACTTGATCCTTGCTGATTGTGCCCATGAACTGGCCTGTGCGCTCATCCACAACATACTGCTTGGCGTGCTCGCTCTCTGTGGGGTACATCAAAAACTTCGGCTCGCCACCTTTTCCCTTGCCCCAGTCCTCCTGCTCAGAGAATGCCCTGGGGAATTCGCCAAGGTGCACTACGACAGCGCCACCCTGGGTTGTGTCTGCTGCAAAGTCTATTGTACGCTGTATTTCATGCATGGCCTTCTCGCGCTCCTCATCCAGGAAGCCCTTGTCAGTTAAGCCCGAAAGATTGCCTATTGCAGGGGTCACGTGAGTGGTCAGCTGCACCTTGTTGAACTCAGCCAATTCCTTAATGTCGCGCCTCTGCCAGGTATCAACCTGTTCAGGAGTTGTTCCACCCTGGCCCTTTGAGCCCTTCCCTTTACCCCAGAATCCTAGCTCAACCTTCCTTGCGCCCTGGAATATTCTTGCCTTGAGGCTCTGGAGCTGGTCCTTCATTGGCGGAGTGCTGATTCCTATTGTGGCAATATCAACCCCATCAGCCCATGGAACGGACATATTTGGGTTGCCCTCGCTGTCAACAGGTGACGCATAGCGGTCCATAGATGTGCCGTAATCCAGGTGTCCGCTTCCGTAATAGTCTCCCATTTTACCAGGTAATCATCTTGTGTGCTTTTTTGTAGTTCTTGTAAGCCATCCAAATCCAGCGCTTGACATCCTCATTGGCCTTCTTCCTGTTCAGCACCTTCTGGAGCTGCTTCGATTTGGGCTTTCCAAGGGTGCCAACGCTGAAGAAGTCAGAGAATCCAATTGCTTTAGTGAGTTCGCCAAGCCCGCTAAATAGTGCAGACACAGGCTCAAGGTAACCCTTGGTTGATTTCTTTAATCGCTCCAGCCCTGTGGCCTTTGTAGTTGCACCTTTCTTCGCCTCTTTCATAACCTCGCCAGCGTCCTCCAGGTAATCAAATAGCTCCTGGCCAAGGGCATTGAGCGATTCATCAAGAGATTTGTCAATTGTTGTCAGCATCTGCAGGTTTTCCTCTTCCATCATCTTCATGTAGTTGGTTATCTGCTGCTGATCCCATGTGTAAGAGCGGAATGTCATCTCAACACGCCCTATGTGCATTGGGCCGCGCTGGTAGCCCTCTGCTTGATAAGTCATTGAAGGTCTTGTGCGGAAAAGGAAATTAATGAGTATGCAGGCATAGATATCACCGAATTTCTTTGTGGCCAGGAACTCAACCTCTGACATCGCCCCCTCGAATGAGGACACCATGTCTGCGCTGTCAAGCTTCTTCCTGTCCCCCTGGAGCCGCTCAATGTTCTTGAGGTAGGGCTTAATCCAGTTGATGTACAGCTTGATTGTCTCATAGTGCTGCTTGAGGTATTTTACAGTGAAAACACGCCTCTGAATCAGCTCGTTGTAAGTATGCTTCTCCCATTGGTAATACTGGCTGAGCTTCCTTCTCAGCACCTCCTTAACTTTGTCGTTGAAAGGCTGCTTGTCAATCTGCTCATCAAGTCTGTCTATGTCCTTAATCTGCGTTCTGAAAAAAATGTCTGGGAGTATTGAAAATCCAACTGTGTTGGCCAGGCCGTATACAGATGCCGGGTTTTTTGCGCCGCCCTCTACCTGGTCAATGTAAATACCTTTAAGGGTTATCTCAGAACTTAGCGCAGTGGGGCCGGCTTTCCTCACATCATCATAATACCAAAGGCGCTCATTGATTATCCTAATCTCCCTCACTATCTGGAACATGGCCTTAATCATCTCGCTGATGCCGCGCAGGTACTGCGAAACCTTGTCCTGCTGGAGCCCCAGCCTCTGCTCTGCCACGCCCCAGAATGATGAATGCTCTGTTGCTGCAAACACATCTGTTATCTTATAGAAGTCCGTGTAGTGGAAGTCCACCCGAATCATGTCCTTTTCAAAGAAGTATGATTCCTCAATTGGGTCATTTGTGGTTTCAAAAATGAGATGGGAGCGCGTGATAGATTTAGGATACCCTGTGTCCTCAAATGTGTTCTCGGCAATCTCAACGTGCTCAACATCAGCCAGCTTTTTAATCTCCTCCTCACCCATGTTGGAAACCAAAGAATCCATCTCGCGGGATGTTTTTCCGGTGTATTTGGCCATCTCAGTTGGCTTTATGAACCCATATTTAACAAGAAGCTTCTTTTTTTTAGCCAACCATTCCGCATCTACCATCTTTCCGGGTTTGTATTAGAGAGACACTCTTTTAAACATTTATAACTATACTATAGTGGTGATTAGTTAGTTCCCGCTTTGCCTGCAGCAATCCTCTCTTTGAGTTCATCGATGTGGGCCAGCTTTGCATCAACCAAATTCCTCATATCACTTGTGAAGCCATCCAAAAGCATTGAGAGGTATTCGCCACTTAGCAGATGGGGAACAATTACATAATCCGAGCCGTAATCATAGAGCATTAGGGCAGTCTCTGCATCAGGGGCTGTTGTGATTATCATTGCATTTGGGTTCACTTCATGCAATTTCCTGATGAGAAGCTTGTTGTCAAAAGGATCCGGCACTGTTGAGATTACAAGATTTAGTGCTTTGAGATTTATTCGCTCCAAGACCTCCATGTCGCCAACGTCCCCGTAAAGGCAATGAATTTGTCCTGAAGCCAGGCAGTTAACAACCTCTGGGCTATAATCAACCACAAGCACTGTTCGCCCCATCTGCTGGAGCTTCCTTAACAGCTTGAACCCAAGGCGGTGGTAGCCAACAAGCAGGGTGTCATGTTGAACATTTTCCGGCAGGGCGTCAAGATGCTTTTCGCGGGACTTGAAAGGGTCAAACTTGGAGAGGAGTGGCCTGAATATTGAATAAAGCACGTAATCGTACTTCACAAAGTAGGAGGTTGTTGTTATTGTAATTATCGCAACCAGCACAACCAATGAGAATAATCCAGAGGTAAGGCTGCCGTTGGAGCGCCCTAAAAGGGCCACAATCAGGCTAAATTCGCTAATCTGTGTGAGCGTCATTGCAGGTATGAAGCATGATTCTTTTGTGAAGCCAAAAAACCTGTAAACAAGATAGATAATTATTGGCTTTAGCAGATAGAATGCCACAAGCATGACTACCAATGGGAAGACCAATGCACCGAACTGGTCAATTGAGAGCTGCATGCCCAGTGCAACAAAGAACAGGATTGCAAAAAAGTCACGGAGAGGCTTGGTGTGGCTGATTATCTCTAGGTGATATGGCGTGTTTGCCAGGATAAGGCCGGCAATGAAACCACCTATTGCAATTGAGAACCCAAGCGAGAACATCACCATTGAGGAGAGGAAGCACAGCCCCAATGATAACAGGAAGAGGAGCTTCTGATCCTTAGCAGCCTCCTTAAAGAGAGGCGTAATCACAAATTTTGTCAAAAATATGGCTCCTATCACTATTAGCAGGGCTTTAACCCCAGCAATTAGCAGGAATATTGGCAGTGAGCCCGAGCCTGGGATTAACAGTGAGAGTATAATTACAGCAATCACATCCTCCATCAGCAGCTGTCCAACTGCAATCTTGCCGTGTAGCGTGCCAAGTTCCCGCTGGTCTGAGAGGAGCTTCACCACAACCATTGTGGAGCTGAACATGAAGACAATGCCCACATAGAGGGCAGCTGATTGAGATATGCCCAAAGCAATCGAGAGCCCAAAGAAAGTGCCAAACATCAGTGCACAGACTAAAGTTCCGCTGATAATTGAGACAAAACCAACGCTTTTGAGCCTTTCGAGGTTTATCTCTAGCCCAACAATGAACAGCAGGAATGCAATCCCAATCTCAGCCAGTGTCCAGATTGTGTCCTTTGAGAACCCAAGGCCAGATCCAAATGGTGAGGCAATGAAGGCTGATATGGTCAAGCCAGCCAGCACATATGCTGGAATAAGCGGCTGCTTTAGCAGGTGAAAAAGATAGGCCAGCAGCGAGGCCAGGATGATTATTATTCCAATCTGGGTGAATATCTCCATTTTCCCTCTTTTTATTAATTCAAACAGAGGTTATTTAAAAATTGTTCTGTGGAGCACTGCCAGCAGGTCAGATGCAGTGTATGAGCCCTTCAGTTCCGCATAAAGGATGTCGCCTGCGCTGCACACTGCCGGGAGGGCAATCTCAATGCTTTTCAGAGGCTGCTTGTGCTGTGCGAGGATGCCGGAAATTGCCCCTGCGAGTACGTCGCCCGTGCCTGCAACCCGCATTCTGGGATTGCCAAGCGTATTGTAAAATATCTCGTTTTTTGTGAGCACATAATCAGTCGCACCCTTGAGCACGACAATGTTTGTATCAAGGTAAGGCCTTAGCAGCTGCCATCCCTTCTGGGCGATTTTCTCATGGTCTGAGCCAGAGAGCTGGACGCCTGTTGTTGTCTTGACCAAGGCAAAAAATTCCCCAAGGTGCGGGGTGAGCACTGCATCCTCAAGGTTTTTCATGGAAACAACCCTAAGGGCAGCTGCGTCGAGGACTTTTAGCATTGGGGCTTGTGCTAACTTCTGCATTACCTGGGCTGTGGTTTTATTGGTTCCCATGCCATTGCCGAATAGCATGACATCGCATTTCTCAAAAAGTGGGTTAATACCAGACATAGATGTTATGTAATCCCCAGGCAGCTTTACAGTTACCAAATCCGGGCTCATCCGGTTTATTGTGAATGCCACCTTTTCAGGTGCTGCTACAGTCACATAATCTGCGCCAGAACGGAGGGCAGCGATTGCAGAGAGATAAACGCAGCCGACATACCCTTTGCTGCCACCAACCACGAGAACTCGGCCGTTGTCGCCCTTATGCGGGCCAACCCCCGGCCGATCGTAATCCAGCTTCTTTGCCTGGAGCGGTTTCATAAAAAGTTCGCAAGGATACCCAAGTCTTTAGGCTTGGGAGGAATTGCGACCTCCTCTTCTTTTAATTAAGATTATATTTAAAATT
>CAIWSB010000094.1 GCA_903915225.1 uncultured Candidatus Woesearchaeota archaeon | reverse complement strand
TTTGGGTAATCTGCCCCTCATTGGGGACGCATAGCAGACAATTTTACGCTCGACGAGAGATTTTTCATCAATTCCCATTCTCGTCGGTGCTTCCTCAAGCAAAAGGTTTAAAAATAAGGGATAATTACTACTCTCAAATAATTAATCCGAAAGGAGGGGCTCAATATGATCGTTAACAAGTTTTTCATAGACAAACTTTCCCTATTTGATTTAAACAGCTACGAATCCAAGCTGTGGGCTGCCCTGCTTTCTCGAGGTGTTGCAACTGCCGGTGAGTTGTCCGAGATAGCAAATGTGCCACGCTCAAGGTGCTACGACGTCCTTGAGAGCCTTGAGAAGAAGGGATTCATAATTTCGAAAATCGGAAAACCCCTAAAATACATTGCTGTTGCTCCAGATGAAGTTGTGGAGAGGGTTAAGAAAAACCTAATGGACCAGGCTCAAATGGGGACTGAAAAGCTGGATTCCATCAGGGAGACTGAGCTAATGGAGGAGCTGAAGCTGCTCCACAAGCACGGCATTGAGAAGATAGATCCAGAAGATTTGTCAGGCCTTTTGAGAGGCCGAAAGAACATTTACAATCAGCTTTTAACAATAATTAAGGATGCGCAGAAGTCAATAGTCATAATGACCACCCCTGCTGGCTTCATAAGAAAATATGAGAAGCTGGCCAAAGAATTGAAACAGGCCAAGGACAGGAATGTGAGCATTAAGATTGCCGCACCTTTGAACAGCAAGATGAAGAAAGTTATTGAGGATATGCAAAAGATAGCCGACGTGCGCCACACAGATACACTTAGCAGGTTTGTTATTGTTGATGGAAAGCACCTTGTCTTTATGGTTACCGACGATGAACAGGTGAACCCCAGCTATGACTTGGGCATTTGGGTCAACGCCCCTTACTTTGCCCAGCCAATGCAGGGAATGTTCAACGGCATATGGAACTTCATGAAGAAGCCGGACGAGACTGCAAAGTAGATACTCAATAACTTATTTCTTATAATCTATTTTTCCAGATAGTAATATTTATTTATGCCCGGCCTCTAAATTGAGGCATGCTACCAATAATTAAGAAGAGCCTTGCCAATGGGGAGCACCCCATAGCTAAACATTTCCATTTCAAGAAGAAAAAGATATTCTATGGCCCCATGGGTGCAGAGAAAACACTGCATCTTATCTCAGAATTAGAAACTTTAACTGCATTCATACAGCAGGACCCACCAGCAGAACCAATTGAGCTCCTGGCGTACAAGCCTGCAAGGGATAAACGCAAAATAGGCGAATGCAACAATGAGAGTGAACTTGCCAGCAGGCTTGTGAGTTATCCATGCAAGCTTATTGAGGACCCCATCGAGATTCTTGATGACCTGAAGTGGGACAGGTATAATATTATTGCCTATGACGAGGTGCAGTTTGGGCCTTCATCAATCCTTAAGCTGATTGACATCGTGGACATGCATCCCAACCTGTATCTTGTAATTGCAGCACTAAATCTCAACTTCAGGGGAGAGCCTTACCCCCTCTCAGATTTCAAAACCACCATGATTGATGTGCTCAGGAAATTCTCGTATGAGGAAATGGAGCCACTCCATGCGATATGCAATGTGTGCGGCCTCACGGGCGCTACCCATACGCAGAGGGCTCAAATTGAGAACGGTGCAATAAACGCATCCCCTTATTGGGATCCCTTGCATAAGCTGGGTGGCAGCGAGGTGCACGTGAACGAGCAAGGAAAGGCGGACATCTACCAGGCAAGGCACGTCTGGGAGTTTGAGGCGCCTGGAAAGGACACATGGGTGCTGTTGGAGCAGATGTTCAAGCATTACGGGGCAAATGGCCAGCCTGTTTCTGTTCAGCAGGTGCTGGAGAACAGCAGGGTAAGCCCGGAGCTGTTCAACACCATTGTCAGGGGCAGGTTTGTTGATGAGAAAATCCTCAGAATCCAAGGGGACAAGGCAGAATACATAAGGCAATACTAAAACCAAGCCCTTCCCGCTAACTAGAATAAATTACTCATTTCTACCTATTCATCAAGGCCATGATGGAGGGCTCATCACCATTGAGCTCCTCAACTCGCGGGGTCCACCAATATTGTGTATCAGTAGTAGTCACATCATAGAATAAATAGGACCTATGGGCTGCGCTAGTTGTGGTTGCCTGCCATTTGAAATCTGTGGAGGAAATAACCTTGGTTCCAGTTGTGCTGTCATATATCCCCCCATAGCTTGTGGTTGAGGGGTCCCCACTACCATGCACGTAACCAACTAGCAAATACCATCTGCCCAGTACAGGGAGATCCCCAAGCCAAAAGTAAGGATTAGTGTCTGCAACCCCTGCAAGCGAGGTTACGGGTGTTGGGCTCCCGTAAACACCAAAATAAGTAGTGCCATCTGTGCTCCCCATCTTCATTATCCACACAGTGAACCTGTAGGCCTTATTGGGGTCTATGGGGAAGTATGAAGTAACCCAGCCGCCATCATTATCATTCAAAGCATCGTTTGTGGCTTTCCACAATAATACACTATTTCCATGCGGGCCTACACCCCACTCCCTACTGTTTTCAGTTGTTGCACCATTTTGATTGAAGATTCCAGCACTTCCTGTGCTGATTGTCCACGAATGTGAACTTATTAGGTTTCCTCCAACGACCCCACTTACGTCCTGAATGTAACCATCACTTTTGATGGCCACGCCCAATGGGTTTCCTCCAGCCACATCTAACTTTACGCTTGGGCTTGCTGTTCCTATACCCACCTTACCACCCTTTGCTGCAAAAACTGTATTGCTGCTGGCATCAGTAATGGTGAATAAGCCTGTTGCATCTGGCATTGAGAAAGTGTAACCGTTAACACCATGCCTGGTTATAAAAAGGCTTGGAATGCCTGTCCACGCACTTATTGCAAATTGTTTATCTCCTGGATTATATGCCACCCCCCCATTGTATTGGGGTCCAACATTAAGAATATCCCCTGTATTTGAAGGATCTATGTGCAGATTAAAAAGGGGATTTAGAGTCCCAATTCCTACCCTATTGTCGGCGCTATCCACATAAAGCGTGTTGGTATCCACTGTGAGGTCAGCCTGGAATGCAAAATTCCCAACATCGAATGTGCCTGCACGGATTTGGGAAGCAGGGTGGCCCTGAACAGCAGCAGCATAAGTGAATGAGGGCAGCAAGAACAAGATAATTATTACAAATAAAACCTCTTTTCTCATCCTGATTTGTTTTACAATAAAGAGTATATAAAAGTTATGCATCCGCAAGGTAAATCCCTGCAAAAGTTAAGAAACAATATTAGATATCCCTATTACCTGTGACCCTACCACGGGCGTAGAGATTGCCCGAGGCATTTACCTTGAATATATAGGCCTCAGTTGTGTTTTTTACCAGGAATTCTCCTGAGCCTACGGAAATGCTGCTTCTTCTTGCCAAAACCGAGCCCCTAAGGCACATATTGCATGTGGAATGGTCAACCCACATCTGAACAGTGCTGTCTGCGGTTCTGACAATGAAATCATTTGCGCCAGGAGCAGAGGAGCAGGATTCGCTAATTGTTCCCCGGAAGCCCACATCCCCATCCACATCCACCAATGTACAATTCATACCGGCGCTGTTCTGGATCATGAACATGTTCCCCTCAAAACCATTGAGTGCAGTCAGCGGCAGCCAATCTGTGTTTAGCTTACTGTTTGCTGTGAGGTTTACCTCCTGGTCGCAGAAACCGTCGCCAGTTAAATCAGTGCAGGTGTCTGATTGCCCGGTCTTACCAGAATTGGTCCAGTAATTACCCCCAACATTGGTCCCCGCTGAGTATATCCTTGTTCCAGCCCTGCTGGTCCTGTTCCATTTGTTGGAAGACGCAGTGCCGTTAAACCTGAAATAATTGCTGCTGTTTATGATATTGTTGTAGACAATATTGCTTGAGGATAGGTACATCAAGGCCTCATACTTGTGGCTTTTGCTCAGCTTGCTGAACGTGAGGTTGTTTGAGTTGGAGTTATCAAAGTAAACACTAAAGTTGTTGCTAGTAAGCTTGCTGCTCTTTACCCTGTTGCTTGAGCTTGCTGAGAAGTATATCCCCGCATACATATTGCTAAGGTTGACGTCATTGAGGGCAGCACTGTCTGTTCTCTTAAGTATGAAGGCGTTGTTGTGCTTATTTGTATGGGCCATAACCACGCTGTCAACGCTGGAGCTGTCGGCATTGCAAAGCACAATCTCCGAGGCATTGTTATTCCAATTGGAGATTGTGGAGGTTTTATTGCGTAGCGCAATCCCTTTCAAATCTGTGCCCTTTACATTACTTATTACATTATTGCAGTATGTATCAGCACTAGGTGCTATGTCAAAGTCGAAATGGCTGCTGTTAAGAAGCCTTGAGTTTGTCACATCTGTGCCAACACAGTCCACCATATAAACGCCGTTGTATCCCTTGCTCACGTTCACATCATTAAGGGTCATGCCATCAGACCGAACAAGAATAACACCATCTGAGTAAGAACCTGTGAGCTTTGTGTGGCTTAATGTAGATGTGTCAGCGTCACAGAACACAAGCTCTGAGATATTATTGTTCCAACCGGTTATTGTGACAGTATAATTGAAGTACCTTATTGGCTTGTTGCCAGTGCCGTTTACCCTGGTTACACTGTTGTCGCAATGGTTCCCCTTTGCGCTCACGAAGAAGTCATAGCGACTGTTGCTTGTATAGTGGGAGTTGGTAACATTGTCTAAGTTGCTGCTATTGAGCCAGAGCCCGTAGTACGCATTTGAGCTGGCATTGACATCATTCAGCGTGGTCTGGTTGGAGGCCAAAACTATGCCTGTGGACCATTCATTAACCCTGCAGTTTTTCAGGCTTGTCAGTGTGTTTGTGCTTTTTATCCCATAATAACTGCTCGTGCCATCAATTATGTGGCTGAGGCAATTCAGGGTGACATTTTTTGCCGTAATCTGCATACAATTTGAGCCTGCATGGTTTGTGATATCTGCGGTTAGGAAATAAGCCCTGTTGTTTGTGCTCATAGTGGTGCAATCTGTGATGCCCTTGCCTATCAGGGCGCGGTTGCTGGAGTTAACCCAGAGGCTCCAATCCTCGCCGTCGCTGGCACGCTCTGAGCATTTAATGTAATTACCCGGCTGGATTTTTTTAGTGGAGACATCAAAGGATGAGGAACTGGCTCCGCTGATGAGGTCAGAATTATTGTACCATCTATACTCCCTGCTGGCCTCGGAATCACCGTTGGCATCACTGAACACTCCACCAAGGCAGGAGATCTTTGAGGAATTTAGCAGGCTGGTTGTGTTCACATATGGGGCAGTAAGTACGGGGGGCGTGTTCCTTATCTCGAGCTGGTGGGTGGAGTAATTTGTGCTGAGCAAAGTATTGTCAGAAGCCCAGAGCATGGCACTCCAGTTAAGCCCCTTAACTAACTCATGGCTATGTATTGATGCAGTATATTTTTGGAGGCCCCCTTGGTACAACTTTTCTATATCGCTTGCAGTAAGTGACGCGTTGAATATTTTAACATCATCAAGACTACCATCAAGATATCTGCCAATGGAGAGGTTTAAAGCACTCGTGGAAATTGGTCCGACCAAACTCCTCGCTTGCCCCAGGCTGCCGTCCTTGTAAATAGAGATTTTTGAGTTGTTAAAGACAACAGCAACATGGTGCCAGCCAGTTGATGCTGCAGTAGTAATATCATAATACTGGTTTATGCTCCCTAAATAATGCCCGCTCAAATCAAAGCCGAGGCTGTATACATCGGTAGAGATATCGGTTTCGTTCGCCTTTGAGAGTATACTGCGTTTTGCTTTCAAATGGCTCACATCCTGAGGGAAGTTCAATGTCTTATTAGTAATGGGCACAAGGAGCACATAATCCAAAAAGACAGGATTTGTATGAGAGGGGTCAGTTACATTGATATCCAATGTGTTCCCGTTACTCACATCGAATGTACCCAAATTTAAGTTTTCCATGGTACTGGTCTTTTGGTTTGAGACTGCACTCCCGGCGGTGCTAGCCACCTTTGCCTTAAACGTAGCAGTAGCTGTTGAATTGGACCTTGCCCTTAGGAATACCCTATAGTTTCCTGAAAGGCTCAGACTTGTGCTCAGAACCTTCACTGAGGAGCTGGTGGGTGTGTACTTTACTGTAGAGCCATTATAATGACCATCATACCAGGTGTAATTTGTTTTTACTGCTTCTCCCACGCCAGGGGCAGTGACAAAGGTGATTGTGCCTTGATCGAAATTTGGCGTGTAATCCACCCCCCTTGTTTTTAGAACCCCTGCGACTTTGACTATGTCACTGTTTCTTTTGATATGGGCCCGTTTAAGATTAAACGCCTTTGTGGAGCCATCTCCCGTACCAGTTGCTTCATTCTTATTGTATGTGGAAGAATTGAACTTAGACCCTGTTAGCTTAATATTCTCTGCCTCAAAGTAATGGGAACTCCAAATAAATGGCAGACCCCCATTGAAAAATATATTTCCGTTGACTGGATTTGGGTAATAGATTCCATTCCAATATCTTGTGGAATGGTATACTGTAGTCGAAATTTTTCCAATCCCTTCAAACCGTATTATATTGTCCTTTTGGGTTGTATCCTCGGTGCTTCTCGACGTCATGTGTGGACCGAACGAGGCAACCACGTTATCACCCTTAAAATATCGATTGGCCGGGGTGTCAGTTGTGCCCTGATATGTTCCTTCAAAGTATCTATCCAATAAGTTATTGAAAATAGTTGCATTGGAATGCGCTTCGAATCTTCTTCTCAGATAATTATATTCTTCGAAATAGTTAACCGTATCCCCATTCGGATTTATTATTTTTTTGACCATAGGGATTCCCCTTTCCAGCACAACGTTAAACTTTGTATTACTTGTTGTGTTCGATAATCTCACTACCGCCACCTCGGAGCTTACATTTAGCAGGGTTGCTATGAATGGGGAGTTGGTGTGGACGACAGAACTTTTTGAAAAAGTAAAAGCATGAGTTGTACTAGCTTCAAAGGGAATCCATTTCGTTTTGTTCCAAACATAATAGGGCTGGCTAGTGAGTGTGATATGCGCCGGGATAACCCTCATAAAACCGTTGTCCAGGATTAAATGCCCGGTAATGGAAGTTGATGGGCTTGTAACTTCGGTCCATCCTGAACCTGCCGGGTTGGTTGTCGTCCAATCTGAACTTGCCCCCGTATCCCACACCCTTACAGAGGAGCTCGTAATATTTACAATCCTATCTGGGTTCACCCATGCGCTTAGAGTCATCTTTTTGGTCAGGTCAAGACTGTTTGCATCATTAACTTGGATATAGTCATCAACCCCGTCGAAGGTGTATGCACCCCCAACTTTCCCAGACTTACTCCAGATTGGGGCTTTTGAGCTTATCCCGCCCCCCAAGGTTCCGTTGTTCTCATAGAAGGAGTAATCCAAAATCGCTTTGCGAGTTACTGAAGTGACATTCCTTCCAAAATGCGAGTCTAGAACCAGCTTATCATACTGGTTATATTCATCGAGGTACAGCTGCCTAACCTGGGCCGCACTGAGGCTCCTGTTAAACACCTTAACCTCATCAATGGAGCCTTTGAAAAGTTGTGAAGCGACAGTTGAACGGTGGCCGATATAGAGTGACTGGCCAGTTTTGGCAATTGAGGCTGGCCCAGCAATCGCTGTGCCAATCTCGGCCCCATCCTTATATAACCTCATTTTTGTACCGTTATAAGTCCCCACAATCATCTGCCAGGTGCGGTTTGTGACTGTGCCTGCAGCGGTAAGCGTGTACAGGCTGCTTCCATCACCCAGCCTAAACATCCATCCAGTTCCAGATGATTGCTGGAGCAAATACCCCTTTTTATTTGCATCATCATCTTTTGCTAAAACAGTAGCATCTGCCGAGATTTGGCCGGGCTTAACCCAAGCGGCAATAGTGATATCCCCGCTTATGTTGAGGCTCGGCTTGTCGCCAACATCTATATACTGTGTTGAGCCATCAAACACAGCAGCCCCCCCAACTGCACCGTACTTTGTCCATCCCACTCCAAGATGTCCCGTGCCATTGTTCTCGTAGCTCGAAAAGTCCTTGAATTTCCCGGCAGAGGTATTGTCAATTTGGAATGGCATATTCAGCCTCGCAATGCTCTTTCTCTGCACCCTCCAATCCACAACAGGGAACATCTCGTCATAGTTATAATCGCTGGCATTGAAATAAACAGTGAGGTTATCAGCTGTCCTGTTTAATCCGGAAGACGAGTTGAAAATGATGTTAGTAACAGTTGGCCGGCTGTTGCACCAGGGCCCGCCAATGTCTACATCTGTTTCACCACATGCAACATCCTGGATCCCATTGCTGCAGTGGTTTGCAGAGAAAGTGCCCAGGTAGCATGACTTCCCCTGATATCCCGATGCACAGAATGTATCAGTCCCATCACCATCATCACCGCAGCAGGCGCCTCCGGTAGTAAAATTAATCCAGGTTTTTGCTGTGCAGCCAGAGTCAGTGGCCTCGCACCTTGCTTCAGTTGTATCCCTATAATATGAATCCCCAACTGCACCTGTTGCCGTGCAATTCACATTCGTGGCCCAGGTGGCTTGGTTCGGGCAGCATGTTTTAACACCAGCACAGGATGTGGCTGCTGTTTGGTACACCCACCCAGTAAGATTAGCGCAGGGCTTTGTGTCATTCCAATAACAACTGGTTCCGGTCCAGCACTTGGAGCGTGTTTTGTTCATGTAGCCTTTAGTGCAACCCCCCACGGGCCCAGTATCAGAGTCTATACCTGTAGGGCCAGCACACCCCCCTGTTGGAGTGCAGTCATCGGCACGGTTTATGATGTGATTTTTAGCAAAATAACATGTAGATCCTATCACATCACCCGGCATTTCGCAAGGGTCATTAGAAGTGACACCTGTACAACCCTTGCTGCTGTAATAGCAAGCTCTGTCTGTCAAGCAGTAGCCACCAGCACCACCACCATAGGTACAAAAATCAATAGGTATCGGGTATGCTGAGGCTGTGTCAGAATAGGCACCCTCATTTAAGTTGTTGTCGCGGGCCCTGAATTTGTATGTATATTGATTAAAACAATTCAAACCGCTGTCTGTATAACTCCTGCTTGCATCCCAGTTCCTATTACTTCTCCCAGGATTGCCAGTTGTTTCATTTGCTTGGTAATCCTTGGTGCCGACAGTAATTGTTGCATCTGTGATAAACTGGAGCATGCAGTTATCAACATAGAATTTACCCGCGGCGGATTTTGTCTTGATATAAGGTTCCAATTCAGTGGCAGCTGCAGACACCGTATCTGTGTGCACAATGTAGCTATAAGTGGTGGTTAGCTCATAGCTTGTCGGGCTTGTACAAGACATTCCATCACCACACATAGTGACATTAAGCTCGTTAGGTCCATTTGCCCTGGCCCAGCAGGCCCAATAAACATTATATCCTTTGTAATCTGCAAAATTTGCAACACTCTGAGACAAACCTTGGTTTGCCCCGGAAGCACTGACATTAATTGCGTAACCGCCCCAATAGGGCTTGGTGGCAATAATTGTCAGGCCTGCCCCCCCATAGCCTGTCCAGTAATCCACAAGACCGCGCTCAAAGTCTCCATCCAAGATCATGTTTGAAGGGTTGTCCTGGTAATCAAAAGCAGTGAGATATAGAAACCATTTCCTGCCTGTGTCTGAGACGGGGTTCCATGAAACACCTATACTTCCCCAATCCGAAGACAAGCTGGGGGCACTTGAAGGCGTTGATGGCGGGCTATTATCTGTGACGTTGGTTACGGCAAGGGAGATATTCTTGTTAAGAATGCTCACCTTAAAATTGTCTATCTGGAAAGAGTCGTTATGCCTCTCGTTGTAAAATCCAACATTGTCGCTGGTCCAGGCAGTGTACTCGATAGGCTCATCATAATACTTGTTATCTTTGTTTACATACAGCGTACTAATAGGGTAACCTGTTCTATTGCCTAATATGTAAAGCTTGATGTGCATTAACCTAGAATTGTTTAATGTTCCGTTGAAGGTTGTGGACTGGTCCAAGTCAAACCACTTGCTTTCATTGCGGTTAATCGCGCCCCTCACTCCGCGGTAATAGATGCCTCCCCCCTCTGAAATCCCGTTATAGGTTAAGTCATATTCTATGAGAATATCTTTTTTGGTAACATTCAACCGATTATTCTCAATGTAATTAAGATTATCTAATTCGATGTGGTCTTTTTCAGTCTCATTTGCAGTACATTTGAGTATTCCTGAAGCAATCTCCCATTTTGCAGCTGTTGTGTCCCCAGATATTGTCCAGTTTGTCAATGAGGACTCGCTAAACACATCTTCCACACCCCCTGCAGGTGTGTAAACTGCCGGGGACGTTTGAGAAACATATTCCTCATGGGTTGTAAGTCCGGAGAGGTAAAGGTTGGTAACCTCTGTAGTATTCAGTGTGCGGTTAAATATACGGATTTCATCCAAAGAACCTGTGTACAAAACACTCCCCGTGTAGTTTGCCCCAATAGTCATATTAATCCCGAAATTTGGCCGTTCTTCTGTCCCATTCTTTACATTTTCACCATTTAGATACAGCCAGGTCTTTGTTGCATTCTGGACAATTGCAATATGGTTCCATTCTTGGTCATTTGTGAGGTTTCCCGAGTTTATTTCTGCTCTCCCATCCACGCAAATGTTCCCTGTAGGGGAATTAGGACATGATGCACCATTTGTCTCATCTATTGTAATGTGGAAATTGCCACCACTCTTATGGGCATCAAACAGGAACTGCCTCCCGCTTTTGGTGTTGCTGGCGTTTATCCAGAAACTGATTGTCATGCCTACCGGGTTGCCCAAGGAATGAAAAAGAGTGAGATAATCATCGCTGCCATCAAGCCGCAGGGCTTTTCCATTACCTGCTTTTCCAAGCCGGTAGGCGGGGGTTCCACTCATGTTAATGGTGTGGCCATAGGGGCTCCAGTCTCTTGCTAAGTAAGTTGCGGGGTCATCCTCAAAGGGGTAATAGGCCACCATATCATTCTCATAAACTTTCCACCACGAGTTGATGCTATCTGAGGCGTTATTCTCATTCACGCTATAATAAAGCGGAGAAGTGCCCTTTATGTTTGGCGTGGTTGCATCACAAAAGAAGAAGGGATACACCTCATTCATCCCCGAGCATCCCGGATTAGTATCCTGCAAGAGGATTGTGTAGAGACCTGTTACCATGCATTTACTATATCTTATAGTGCAATTGAAAATGGCGGGATGGTTATAGCCACAGGACTTTGTTATAACTGGAGTATCGCGGGGGTCATATAATATGGCCTGCCCACTACAATCATAAGCTTTAACTAATTCAGGGGTTACCGCTATCAAAAGCAATACAATTAATCCGAGCAGGCGGCTACTTCTCATCTTTGGTTAGGGCGCGGTTGTAAAAGCACCAAATTGTCTTGCTGCTCCTCCCCAGCAGGTTTGCAATTTCTGTGAGCGTTAAATTATTTACGGTTTTTAGATGATACACAAGATTTTCCATAAGGCTCTTTTCCCGGTTCTTGAACACCTCAATGCTGCAGGTAAGGCTTAGGTCCTCTTTCATAGGTTTTGACCTTGGCTTGGAGTTTGAGTATGCGGCCCAGACGCTTCTTGCATCACGATTAATTAACCGGGCTATTTGTGATAACTTTAGGTGCCTGTAATCCTTCAGGTAAATGCAAAGTGCAGCCATTGGCCCCACGCGGTTGCGGAATATGGAGATAGGAACCTGCATCGGCTCTTGGCGGGTTAAGATTAGTTTAAGCTCATCAACAGTTAGGCTGTGCTTTTCAAGGATTTGCTTCACAGACTCCAAATCATTAGCTAGGTTTGGCTCCTCAAGTTCACCTCTATTTTTAGAAATTTTACTCATTTTGTAAGAAATTTATCTTAATAAGTAAGATTTGGGCCATTCCGACCTAATTAAACTCGAAGAGGGAGTATATAAATTTTCTCATTTTGTAAGAATTTAGGCTCATGAAGTAAGAAAAACTATCTTATGTTTCTTATAAAATGAGAATTAATACTTATAAAATGGGAGATATTGGGTATTTGGCACTCTTTTCGGGTCTTTCCTTTTCCCCAAGTAAATCCAAGCCGAGATGTTAGTTAAATTGGGTTCACATTGACTACACGAGCGCGGATACCCTTTATTTGGTCCTCTGTGATAGAGGCGATTATTATTTTGCAGGTGAGGATGAATTCCTTCACTTTTTTGGTATCAACATCTTTGGGCTGTTTTAAATAATATTGAACATCAATCCGGTCATTTTTTAGCCCACCAAGGAAATCCCTATCACTATCGCTAAATCCCCCGATAAGATTCATCATCTCGATACTGCAGTCATGAATCTCAGATTTGATTCCAATCTTTTGCAGAATAGCATATAGGCAGTCGTAGCATGCATAATATGCAGTTATTGTCCTCCATTTCCCGGTGAGGCGGAGCATTGTAGCCAGGTTTGACTCGCTGCTTTGCACACATTCTCACTAGGCGGTATCAGCCGTATCCCCTTTGCTTTCTTTAGGCACCAATGCAGCTTTTTCATTTGTAATATAGGATTAATGCCTTGATAAACCCTTCAGACAGGTTAATCAGAATGTGGTATTGCGCTATCTCCCCGGCGAGAGTATTTCCTTTCATCAATAATCTCTCAAATTCCTCAACGGTTGAGTAGTGGACACTGACTCTAAATGGATATCTAGCGAAAACCTCTGCGTCTGATTTACTTTTTCTGCTTAATACTAGTAAATCCACATCTGAATCTTTATTGGCGTAGCCCTTAACGAAAGAGCCGAAAAGAACTACATTTCGGTTCTTTGCAACAAGTTCTTCTATAAGGGGAGCTAACTTTTTGTTTTTTAAAAGGAAGGTCAAGCCCTTGTATAGTTCCACCATTTGGAGTAAGGTTTCACTAGAAGGCAGACTAAGGTCAAAATAAAAAAGCTTGTTTCTGCCTTCCCTCCTATATTTCAATAAACCCATCTCAGAGTACTGGTTCAGCTTCAACGAAGCGGTTCTTTGCGGGATATTTGCCCTCTTTGCAATAGAACTCCCACTGATGACGAGATTGTAGCCAGATGTGAATGGGACAAGGACTTCCAGCTCATTAAGCCATTTTTTGCTAATATTAGCCATATTTTGCTAATAGGAACTCCATCTTTAAAAATTTTTCCCCTAAGGCCCAGGTAAATTTTCAGCTTACCCTATCTTGATAATCACATTGCCGCTATCGCTGGTGATAATCAAATTCTTGTTATTGGTTGTGTTCATTGTGGGTGTTGAGGCCACAGGGTCCAATGTTATGGAGCTTGTGCCATCACTCACCTCCAGCTTGGAGCGGGGGTTGGCCTTACCTATACCCACCCTATCGGAAGTCTTGTTGACGTAGAGCGTGTTGTTGAGGTTGACGTTGCCTACGACTTGGAGCTTGTAGGTTGGAGAAGAGGTTCCGATGCCTACATTTCCAGAGGTGTCTATAGTTAAATATTGTGAACTTCCGGCAAGCATATCTTCGGTTCCAGAACTGAGCCTGTAACCAATGTGGAACTTATAGCTATCTCCACCCGCTTGAGCCATTACTCCCCAATTTCGGGTTCCAGAACTCAAAATGACAGCTGAACCGTAACTTCCTGAATCTGTGGAGGTAACTTGTATTCTTGCATCTGTGTCATCAACCAATAACTTAGTATATGTATCAAGATAAGTTCCTGTGCTTGCAGTGCCCTTAACATCTAGTTTCTCTTTTGGATGGGATGTCCCAATCCCCACATAATCAGTTGTTTTGTTCACATAGAGTGTGTTGTTGAGGTTGACATTTCCGACAACATTAAGTGTTGCAGTGGGGCTTTCCGTTCTAATCCCCACCCTGCTGTCTGAGTTGTTGACGTACAATGTAGTCATGTTGACCTCATCAGTTTTTGTGGTCAGCTTCACAACCGGTGAAGAATAGGACCACCCGGCAGCACTTCCGGGCGCATGCGTGTCCACATAGTTCTTAGTTGCAGCGTCTTGTGCTTGAGCGGGGTCAAGAACTCCCGTAATCCTTTGGGCCTTCATCTGGATTGCTCCACCCATTGTCAGGTTTGAAGTGAGGTTTAATTTTCCCACCACATGCAGCTTCTGCCTTGGGTGGGATGTCCCAATCCCTACATAATCAGATGTCTTGTTGACGTAGAGTGTGTTGTTGAGATTTGTGTTTCCTACAACATTAAGTGTTGCAGTTGGGTTTTCTGTCCTAATCCCTATCCTGCTGTTAGTGTTGTTGACATACAAATTGGTCATGTTAACTTCATTTGTTTTTGTGGTTAGCTTCACAACCCCTCCGCTCGTACTCCAACCCGAGGCAGATGTAATTTGCGTGTCCACATAGGTCTTTGGTACCGCATCATTTGGATTAATAGGTGTGTCAACTCCAGTAATCCTCTTGGTCTTGAGCTGAATCGCTCCCCCCATAGTTAGGTTGGAAGTTATGTTTACTTTTCCCACCACATGCAGCTTCTGTCTTGGGTTTGCAGTCCCAATCCCCACATAATCAGATGTCTTATTGACGTAGAGCGTGTTGTTGAGATTTGTGTTTCCTACAACATTAAGTGTTGCAGTTGGGTTTTCTGTCCTAATCCCTATCCTGCTGTTGGTGTTATTAACATACATCGTAGTCATGTTAACCTCATCAGTTTTCGCGCTTAACTTCACAACTGCTCCAGTATCAGTCCAACCCGAAGGACTTGCGCTTATTTGTGTATCTACATAATTCCTTGTTGCGGCATCAGTACTAACAGCTGGTTCAGCAAGCCCAGTTATCCTTTTGTTCTTGAGCTGAATCGCTCCACCCATTGTTAGGTTGGATGTAACGTTTGCCTTCCCCACCACAACCAGCTGTTGAACAGGTGCAGCAGTTCCTATCCCTACCTTTGCATTCATAATTGCGATATTCCCGGCGCCATCAAACGCAATCCTCTCAGCAGATGAGCCAATCCCAATCCAATCATTGCTTCCAAGAGTAATCTGGCCGTTTGTGTTTGCAAAAGTGTTTGCGTCTCCCAGATAGACATTCTCACCAAAGAACGCATCCCCGCCGTTTACCTCTAGCATGTACCCCGGGTGGTAAGTGCCTATTCCTACCCTATCATTACTGTTATTTACAAAAAGAGTGGTTGCATTCATCCAATCTGTCTTTGTGAGGAGCTTCACCTGCTTTCCCGTGTCATTCCAACCCGAGGCACTTCCCCCTTTAGCAGTGATTTTTGTATCCACATAATTCTTTGTTGCAGCATCGGTGGATAATGATGGCTCAGCCAATTTGACAATCTGGTGGTTTGTCATGTTGAGGGCGCCAGTCATGCGGTCACCAGACTCATTAACCCAGTTGTCATTCACGGCCCCGGAGGTTATTCCTGTCAATCCAGCACCTGAGCCATAAATCGTGCCGCCAACTTCCAAAGTATTTTCCACGAACAGATCCCCATCTCCTGTTGCCTGGGATGGCGAGCCGGAATCTCCAATCCTAACTTCATCCCCTGTGACTTGCAATTTTGCCTGTGGATTTTCTGTCCCAATCCCCACCCGGCTATTTGTGTTGTTTACATACATCGAAGTCATGTTAATCTCATTAGTCTTTGTGGTTAACCTCACAACCGGGCTTGTGTAGCTCCATCCAGATGCACCACCAGTCAGCGCCGTGTCCACATATTTCTTAGTTGCAGCATCCTGATCTCCAGATGGATCCACAAGATTGACTATCTTATTACTGGTCATGTTCAGTGTACCAAACATATCTATGTAAGTTGAGCTCGGGTTGAGGCGGATGCTCGTTGCTGCCTGTACCCCAGACATAGCTACCGCTAGCAGGATAATGAAAATCACAGCAAACAAACCTCTGTGAATCATTTTCTCCGGATTTGTTTGCTTCATTCTTTCACCTCTTATTTCCATGTTGAGCTATCTGTTGTTAGTATGAGTGTATTAGAGCCTGAGGCTGAGACCACTATGCCCTTGGCTGTCTGTGCAATGCCATAATTGGAACCATTGATGTTGCCATTCACCTTCACGTTTCCATTGACGGTGAGGAGTGCGGTTGGTGATGATGTGCCAATCCCCACTCTCCCATGTGAATTATCGATGAAGAGGGTTGTTGCGTTTACATTGTCTGTCTTTGTTAAAAGCTTAACAATTGTGCCAGTGTCATTCCAGCCAGATTTGATGTAAGAGCCGCCACCAAGCTTCGTATCCACATACAACTTTGTAGCAGCATCTGTGTTTTCGCTTGGTGCGCCTAGGTTGATTATCTTGTGGCCTAACATGTTGATTACGCCACCAGTCATGTTGATAGAACCCTCAAAGATGAAGCTGCCAGTTGTGTCTATCTGCGTCTCATCTATGCAGTCAGTGCAGCTCAAGTTGAATGCCCTATCTGCTGATTTTGAGTAAGGTGTTGAAGTTAGGTTGATGCGTGGTGACATTTCTGTATCACCGCTAACAGTGACTGCGAGGTAGTAGGGCTCATTCCAGTTTAATGTGAGGAGCTTGGTCGAACCTAATACTGCACTGAATATACCCTCATTCACTTTTACTGACTTGTTCTCTTCCCAGAGCTCGTTTCCAGCAGTCGCTGCATCATATATCTTAAATGAGATGTCCGTGGTTGTGTTGATATTGCCACCCGTAGAGTTGGTGATCTTGCCTTCAACTGAGATTGTGTTTGGCATGTTGTTTGCCAGGTTGCTTGCGTACTCAACAATCGGACCGAATGTCAGGCGTTGGGTGTGCTTGCCAGCAGTGAGCACTTTTACCTTGTGGTAGCTTGTGGTGTTGCACTGGTAGCTAGCAACCCTAATACCATTGCTTAGCTCCTCCACCGTTACCTTGTTATCGCCGCAGTAGAGCGAGTCAAACACAAGATCCACACCGTAAGTGGTTCCGTTGAATCCCTCAATCTTGAGCTCTTCAGTTCCCTTTGTGAGGAATCTAACCGTCCAATAGTCGCCCACTTGCGGATAGCTCTGGACTGTCAGCAGAGTGAGCTCAACACCACCGTATGCGCTGAATGAGGTAACATTGAAGTAAATGAAGTTCTCATCCTGACTGAACTTAATGTCTGTTGGTATCCATGAGAGGCATGAGCTTGTGTTGAACTTCCAATCTGCACACTTCATTATTGTGTTGACCGTTCCGCTCTTGGGGAGTTTGATTGAGGCCTGCTTGAAGCTCTTAGCATCCAATGCCACAACATCAGTCTGCATCTGCAAAACCTCGTTGTTGTAGGTGATGTTCTGGAGCTTTAGCGCCTCAGCTTTCTTCAGGAAGGTCTCATTCTTGAGGCCAATGAGAGTTATGGTTGCATTCTTCTGCACAAGCCCGGCAGCTATTCCCTTGACAGGCAGTGTAAACTCCAGGAACAGCCCATCTGTAGTTAGATTGAGCTTAGTGATAGTGATATTCTTAGAGGATTCCAGGAGTTTCTTGATTAGCGTGAGGTTCCTGCTTATCATTTCTGGAGTGTGGACACCAAGGTAGGCTCCTCTGTTATACACCATGAAGCTCACTGTGCTGGCGTTCTGGCTTATGGTAGTGTTATATATGTCCCATGAGGGGCAACCCTCCTTGGTGAAGCCAGGGCAGTGGGCAATAAACTCCACTGGCGCGAACTTCTCAAGAGTGACTTTGAGCTGGTCAAACTCAGTCTGGATGTTGATGTACTTGGTGCTGGGCAGGAAAGTCGCGGCATTAACCATACCAATGCCAAGCAGCAGCAGTGCTGCCACTAGGAGGAACTTCAGGCTTCCGGAAAGCTTAGCCTTACTCATTTCTTATCCTCCTTCTTTTGTGGCATTTCCCTTAGCATTACTTCCCCGCTCGGCGTCTCGATGAATCTCAGAACTGTCTTTGCGCCCCAGCCTTTGGCGAGAGCCAACTCCTTCGGAAGCGTTAGCTTGTACTGCCCGTTGTTGAGCACGACCTTTACCATCGTGTCACCTCGTTCGGGCTTCCGCTTTCTTGTTGGCAGTTCATTCTCTCTTCTGGACCTCTTTATTGGGCAATTCTCTCAGAATTATTTCTCCTGTTGGCGTCTCAACAAACCTTAGAATTGTGCCGGGCCCCCATCCCTTAGCGAGAGCCAACTCTTTAGGGATGGTTATCTTATATTGCCCGTTATTGACTACAACCTTAACCATTTTAGTACTAATTTAGGCCTATATTAGCATTTATTTAGCACCAATTCAGCAATGAAAGATTGCTAAATTAGTACTAAATGAGTATATGCTTTTGTATACTACTATTTAAAATTTTCCATTAGAGACCTAAAAGATACACCAATCCCGTATGAAGTATCTCTATTCACCCCATCTTCTAAATGCCGTGCTTGCCCCTTATGTGATATTTGTGCATTAGTTGGTTTTTTCTTCATAA
>CAIWSB010000093.1 GCA_903915225.1 uncultured Candidatus Woesearchaeota archaeon | reverse complement strand
GGAGCATGAGGCATTAAAGAAGGAAAATCAGCAGCTCAAGGGTGAGCTGGAGAAATTACTTGCTCAAAAGTCCAGGAATGAATGGGAGCTTGACGAGCTGCGAACTCAGCTTTCGGCGGCGCCCAACATTGAAGAGGAGTATTCCAGCAAGAAAAAAGAGCTGGACACAGCTCAGGCAGAGGAGAGGCGTTTGAGCCTTCTTAAGGCTGCGCTGGAGGCAGAGATGGGGCAGCTGAACGAATATCTGACCAAGCTCAAAACCCGGGCTGCAGAAATGAAAAACAGGAGGCTTAAGCTTGATGAATCCGCTGGACTGGCTAGATGGCTGGATGAGTTCTTTGCCCCCTTAACTGAAAGCATTGAGCGCCATGTGATGCTCAACATTTATCATGAGTTCAATGAGCTGTTTGTAAAATGGTTTACCCTGCTGATAGATGACCCTGACCTTACAGTAAGGCTTGATGAGGAGTTCTCGCCAATTGTGGTTCAAAATGGCTTTGAGACAACCCCAGAACTTCTCTCTGGCGGTGAGCGCACAAGCCTCGCCCTGGCCTACAGGCTTGCATTAAACCGCGTCATAAATGACATTGCTGCCACTATAAACACAAAGGATCTAATTATTCTTGATGAGCCCACTGAGGGTTTCTCCTCTGAACAACTCGATAACGTGAGGAAGGTTCTTGAGGAGTTAAACACACGCCAGGTAATAATAGTCTCACACGAGTCAAAGATAGAGAGCTTTGTGGAGAATGTGATATACATTGGAAAGCATGAGAATGGCAGCTCGGTGCTTAGGAATTCCAAAGCTGCTCCATAAGTGAGTCAATGTCCAGCTTCCCCGAGAATAGATTCTGAATCTGCTCTGATTTTAGCTCAACCTTTGCTGGCGTTTGCTCTTTCACAGTCTTGATGTACTCCTTAACCTGTTTCTTAATCGTGGGACGCTGTTCCTTCACTGCCTCGGAGAATTTGCTTACAAAATTCTTATTCATGCTGACTACTTCATCCACAAAGAGCTGTTTTTCCACCGAATCATCAACGAGTTCATTTGTTGTGTTTGTTATCTCCTGGAAACTAGCGGAATCCTCAGACTGCCGCTTTATGAGTTTCTGAACAGTATCATCACTAATTTTTTCATCGTTGGTGAGCTTGAGAACCTCCCTTATCTTCTTTACCTCTGTTTTGGAAGGAGGCGGTAGGGTTATTTCATTATCCGAGGCTTTTTCTTTATCAACTGGTGCAGGAATCTGATCATGAACAGGAGCAAAGCCACCAGATCGTTGCTCTTCCACAGGAGGACTCACTGGTTGAATAGAATTCCCTGGAGGTATAACTGGTAAGATTGAATTTCCTGGACCAATGGTTTTTTTTATTTCCTCATGCGGAACTGGATTACTAATTGGGCATGGTGCGGGTTTTGGCTGGTCTTCAATTGGAATGATAATTACCCTCTCTCCATTATCCTGATGAGGATTCGAGGCAGCTGGTGGAGGCAGCAATGGCATGATTGCATTCTCTGGAGGAACCTTCACTTTTTCATCCTGAGTATTGGAACCTGAATTCCCGTTATTATCCCCACTGCTCACAGGCCCAATGTCATGATTGGAATTACCTTTGTCATCTTTGTTTTTATCTTCCTTGTCATTGCCTTTATCCTTATTTGGCAGGATTGTTATTTCATACATATCTCCTTGCCCTGAGTTGCCTTGATCCTGAGCCTCGGTTTTATCCTTGTTGCCATTTGAACCTAAGGCAATTACCTGCCCCTTGGCTTTGCCATTACCTGCAGAGGCAAATGATGAGAGCAATACAGCTATCATGAGCAATGCAAAAATCCTAAGCACCTTGTTAGAGCTCATGGAACCACCTTGTGAACTTGATATAATGAGTAACATTAGTCTTATCTATCTCAACGATATTTTTCCTCTCAAGAGTATTGAGTGTGTTGGCCAGGCTTGACTTGGCTAGCTTTGAAGCTCGCTCCAGCTGGTTTCGCTTTATCCCTCCACGATTCTGGAGTAAAAGCTTGACAATCAAGGCTTCATTATTGGATAATGTTTTGATAATATTCTCCTTCTTAGACGGCCGGGCTTTTCTTAAAGCTAAACCCGCCACCACTGCAAATGGTATCAGCACGAACGGAAGAACCAGAACCCAACCGCTGTGGATAGGGGTATCGTTGGAGTCAGTCGTGCCTGCGGAAGGTTTTAACGTTTCCTCTTGAAACTTATAATCCACTTCAATTGCTGCTGAAGGATTCTTCCATATTAATTTTGTATAATTTCCTGACTCAATCATTGCATTCGGGTTTGTTTGAACTATTAACGTGTCCTTTGGCATTGCCACGGTCACAGTATCACTTCGCCCCGCAGAGAGCGAGAAATGCCAGCTGTTCCCTTCCTTAGTGGTCAGCATCGCTGTTTTATACATGACAACTGCCTCCTGTGTGGAGCCGATAGAAACCTCAATACTCTGGTTGTTTTGGATAAAAAGCCCACCCTTGACCCGGATGTCCTTCACATCGGGTTGGATTGGCAAGTTTATCACACCATCACCCCGCAGACCTATGATTACGAGCGAATTTCCATTCTCCTGAACCACAATGCTGTAGTTCGAACCCACTGCCTGCACAGATGGTAGTACCAAAAGCAATAGTAAAATGACCCACAACTTTCCCATATTGAGCGGAACGTGGGCTCAGCTCGTTTTTAAACCTTTCCATTTTTGTCACTATTGAGTTAATTAAATTGACTGAATAATCAAAAAAGAAAAAAAGAAAAAATTTACCCCCTTACTTTTTTTCCCTTACCTATTGTATTACTGGTGTTCCAGGTGGGAGAGGCTTCTCGAACATTGTTGGGGCTGTCTTGAAGGTCACAAACCCCCCAGTAGCCTTGTCCAACCCGAACAAACCATTGGCAGTCCACTTGTTATCGTTCCATTTTCCATCGAAGGGTTTGTCGTCATAGACTCCGACAAACAACCTCTTACCGAAAACGCCCCAAGCGGTTTTGCCTTGATCATCCTTGCCGATGAAGTAACCGTAGCCATCTGCGCTGCATTTTTCCAAGCAATATGCTTTGCTCGGATCGCACATAGATTTCCCGCAGCTTGGATTGGCCCCATCCTTCAACACGAATCCGTAGGTGCCCCACATTATGTGAACTCCATCATTTGTCCACATAATGTAATTGCCCAAAGGCGTTCCGATTTTGGCCTGGGCGTCCTCTAAGGTTGCTGGTACTAGGGCTTTTAGAGCTTCAACTGTTTCTCCTGTTACTGGTTTCTTGAAGTTATCGTTGCCCTGCTTGTCACCGTTGTTGTTGCTATTAGTGCCGACTTTGCCGCCCGCTGCAGCAAATGGTATTGCCAGCACAATCATAGCGACCAACACCACATATATTAGGGTTCTCGCTTTCATTTTTCTTCCTCCTATATTCTGTTTTTTCGCAACACCCCTTTTCAGCAGTTCCAGAGAATTGTACACTATATAAAATCAGAACAGAACAGGATTGAACAAGAATGAACAGCTAGCGTTTCTGCCCCTTTTCAGAGCATTTCTTGCAGGTTCCCAAAGCAACGAAGTTAAATTCAGTTACACTCCCTCCCTGGCCTTCAATTACTTCATAGATTGGATGAGTCCTCTTATCCATCTGGATATCCTCAATTCCCCCACATTTTCGGCATACAAAGTGCATGTGTGGTGACAAATTTGCTTCATAAAATGCAGCCCCAGAAATGAATACGCGGCCAATTTTTAGCTCAGCCACCAGGCGGCTCAGGTTCCGGTAGACTGTTGCCAGGCTAAGCTGGGGGAGTCTCCTCTTGGCCCTTTTAAACACTTCTTCAATTGTTACGTGGCCTTTGTATTTTAGCACTGACTCTTGAATTATTACTAGCTGGTTTGTGACTCTCATTTTAACCCCAAATTATTAAAAAACCTTATCAATTAAAATCAATTATTAAATGATAATATTTATTTGTTTAATAATTTTTCCCTCGAGAAAAATTGTTACTCTCCAATCACAAAAACTCCTTTAGGAGAGAACCCGACCAAAAGTTTTAAAAAGCTTTTGAAATTCAATATTTATCAACACGCAGTTACAGTAATCGCTTTCCCGCAACTGGGGTGCAGTAAATGAATGAATACATAAAGAAATGTCCTGAGTGTACCTCGATTGATCTTTTTTGGAACAAGGACACGGGGGAAATAGTTTGCAGGGATTGCGGGCTTGTCATCGAAGACAAGATGGTTGATTTTGGCCAGGAATGGCGAGAGATTGATTCTGACACTGCCATGAGGAAGCGCCGTGTTGGTGCTCCGATGAGTTATACCCAATTTGATAGGGGCCTTGGCACTGAGATTGGTTTTGAGCATGATCTTGGGAAATTCAACTCCAAGGATAGAAACAAGTTCATGCGGCTCCGACGGTGGCAGTATAGGATTTCTACAGCTATCGAACGCAATTTAAAGATGGCTTTGGCTGAGCTGAAGAGGGTTTCTTCATTTTTAAAGCTCCCAAAGTCTGTTGAGGAGGAGGCTTCTAGGATTTACACAATGGCTGTCCAGCGCGGTCTGGTGCGGGGCAGGAGCATGGAGAGCGTCGTCTCTGGGGCGCTTTATGCTGCGTGCAGGAGAAACGAGGTTCCAAGAACTTTGGACGAAATGTCAGAGGCATCTGGCATTGATAAAAAGGAGGTTGGAAGGACATATAGATTCATTACTCGGGAGCTCAACGTTAAGATTCTCCCGAGCAACCCCATTGATTATATGGCCCGTTTCTCTTCTTCTCTTACACTAACCCCCGAGACCCATTCTCGGGCAATAAAAATTCTTGAGCAGGCAAGGCTAAATGAACTCACTTCTGGCCGAGGGCCAACTGGGATTGCTGCTGCTGCGTTGTACATTGCCTCGCTCATTAATGGAGAGAAGAGAACACAAAGGGAAGTGGCTGATGTTGCAGGGGTAACAGAGGTCACAATCAGAAACCGCTACAAGGAGCTTGTGGATATTCTCAAGCTTGAGAGAGAAATCTCAAAGAGCAGAAAGGTTATGGAAGAGGTCCGTTGAGGAAATTCTCCTTAGCAATTTTTCCTTTCTTTATCGTTACGCCTTCGCCCTTTAGCAGCTTCACTTTTTTGTCAACGCCAGTTCCAAAACCGCCCAAGCTTAAGTCGTTGCTAATAACCCTATGGCATGGGACAATTGGCCAGAATGGATTGCGGTGCATTGCCTGGCCCACAGCCCTAAATGCCCTGCTGTTGATTGCCCTGGCGAGGTTGCCATAGCTGGTAACTTTTCCCTTCGGGATTTTGCTGGCCTCGAAATAAATCTTATGTGCAAGGCTATGTTGAAGCACTTCTGATTTCAAAGCTGCGAAATTCGAGTTACTCTGATTGTGTTTGTAGCGTTGGCTCAGCTGCTTGGCAATTTCTGACCGGATAAATATCTTTTTTGCCAGCAGGAGTTGGCTCGCCCTGGCCCCAGTAAGAAATGTAACAAACTGGGTGATGTTTTTAGGCTCTTGTCTGTGAACGCAACGCTCAAAGTCAATCAGCTTAACGCCTTTTTTTGTTACAAGGATATGTTTGTAAGGATTAACAAGTTCCCCTTTTTCAAGCCCCAGGACATCAAGCTTGCGCAGCTGAGCAAGGGTTTCATCCAAAACTTTGAGAATTCTATCGCGTGGAGCAGCCTCCAGAAAATCCAGAATGCGCTGGCCTTCGATTAGTTCCATTATTAGCATACCCTCTTTAAACCCATAAACCTTAGGACCTATTCCATGCTTGTTCAGGAGCTTAAGCACTTGGAATTCCCTTTTTATTGTGCCCTGAGCATCTGAATCCTCCCTCTGTGTTTTGAAGGCGCATTTCTTACCTTTAAACATGCCAGAATAAACATAAGAGCGTTTTCCCTTAGCCAGAAATTTCAAGGATGTCATTTCTTTAATTCATAGAGGTACAGGGTCTCATAAAACAAGTGCTTCTCGGCCAGTGTTTTAGATTTGAAGCCATTCTCTGTTATCAACCTGTCAACCTCGCGTTTTTTGGTGAGCGAGCTGAACACCAAAAGAATTATACCACCAGGATCAAGATGGCTCCCTGCTTGCTTAAGGAACTTTGCAATAAGTTCGCTTCCCCGCTTTCCCCCATCAGTTGCCTTTGAGCCATAAGGGGCATTGGGCAGATAAGGGGGATTGAAAAGTATGAGATCGAATTTTCTCTGAATTCTGGAGAACAAATCAGACTCGATAACTAGTGCCCGCGTTCCAAACTTTTTCTTGGCAATTTGTAGCGCAGAAGGATTTATGTCAGCTGCCACAACGTCATTGCTGAACCTTAAGCACTCCAATGCCAATATGCCTGAGCCTGTGCCCATGTCCAAGATACGTTTACCTGGGGCATATAATGGTAAAAAATTAAGAATAAGATACGAGTCCTCGTCGGGCTCGTATATATCTTCCATAAAAAATAAATTTATCTCCCTCGAGCCATCTTGGCCCTTGAGATGTCGCCGTCTTTGTCAACAAAGTAAAGGTAACCGGACTGCTTCCTGACTCCAACCTTGGCGCATTTCTCTTTCTTCTTTGAAACAGCTTTTCCGCCGCCTCTCGCCATGGCTACTCTGGAGATGTCGCCGTCCTTGTCAACAAAGTAAAGCCAGCCATCTTGTTTCTTGACTCCCGCTTTACCGCACTTTTCAGCCATCTTTTTTCCCTCCTTTATTTTTAGCGGGTGTGGTAATACTGAGGATTCCTGAGGAAAAATCCCTCTTGAATCGTCCACCCCGAGACCTTTCTATAAGGTGCATATATATAAATTTTACTATTTTCCCGAGGGAGCACCGAGGAGGAATTCACTACTCCTAAGAAACTGGTTTTTCTTGACGAGAAAGCCCAAACGCTTCGTCGGCAGCGGCCAGGTATTCCTTGACCCTGGCAACAATGCCAGGCAGGATGAAGTTAACAATGCGCTCGTCGAATATCTCTGATAGGTTCGCATTTTCTGTCAGCCTGTATTGGGTTTTAACTTTCTCCACGAGATAAAGCTCTCTGAAGCGTCTGATCTGGCGCCGTATGTTGGATTCGGCAATTCCGAGCAGGGGCAGCTTGAACTGCTTTCTGAGTCCAGCAACTCCTGTTTGTATTTCAGTTATGGTGAGTTCCTTGCGTTTTGCATTTAGAAATATATATAATATATCTACTACAATATCACGGGAGTCACCTGGCTGCAGCAGCCCCAGTGAGAGGCAGAGCTTATTGACAAGCTCCCGCTTAGGCAGGTTGAACGGCCGCTCATATTTCCTTATAGTGAGCTCAGAAAGAGGTGTGTCTTTTGAAACCGTGCTGACCATTTTGACAGAAACCTTTTGGCAAGCATTAGTATATATAATTTTTGGTGAGAAAAAACTAAAGATAATCAATCCTTGATGCAGTTATGCCCAACATAACCAAAGCTAAGGGCTTCCTCTTTGTTTGTGAATTTCAACAGGTCCCTAAAAGAGATTCTCGCTGCCATTGGACAATCCACTGTATGAAAAAACTGTCCTCTTTTGCTGGCCAAGAATTTCGGCTGCTCAACATCGGTTATTACTATTTTGGGCTCTTCCTCCTTTGGGATCTCCTTATCTAGGACGTCTGATTTTTTTATCAAAGGCTCATCATATCCTTGACTTGGCTTTTTCAGAGGTTTTCCTGGTCTTTTGACTCTTTTTGGCTTTTCGGTCACCATCATCAAAATCTCTCCAGTCAAAGCCAAGACAATAACAACAAGTGGAATAAGATCAAGACCGTTCCGCAGGATTGCAATTCCTCCGATAACTGCAGAGATAATAAAGAAGAGAAGCATCATGGTTTGAAAACTCTCTTTAATGAAGCCAAAGGAAATGAAAAGGAGGCAGAAAAACCCAAAAAGGAGCCAGAAACCTAGAGCTGAAATTGAGGCTATATTCAAGAAACCCACAAAAACAACTAGAGCACTAAGGGTGATAAGCAGTTGGCCCCTCATAGAACCTGAAATGGAAATGCACTATATAAATATTTTTATTTTAGAGTGATTAAAACTCTTCCATGTCTTCCAGCTGGCTGACATGGCCTTGCTTTTTGAGCCATTCTGATTGGGCGCGAGAGTACTTGAAAACAATATCACCGCGCTCATCTCCAGAAAGCTCCCAAGGCTGAACAAGAACAATATTCCCTTCTCTCACCCAAAGGAATCGCTTCAAGGCCCCAGGGATTCTGCATATCCTGGGTTTCTTGTCCAGGCAACGCACGCGCATCCTGGCTGCCCCAAGGCGCTTCTCCACAATGCCAATTGTTTCATTGCCTTTGGGCATCCTCACTCGGAGAATCTCCTCGGCCTCATCAATTGGTTCCTTTGGTCTCATCGCCTCTGGAAAACCCTCGGTGATTTATAAAGGTTTGGTTTCTCGTTAAATTGAGAAATCTAACCAATTTTCAAAGGGAATAATCTACTTTGCCCTTGGATCCTCAACCCTATTAAGGAATAGCACGGCGCCGGTTAATGGCGAAACGACCATCTCCAAATAAGGCCTGTTGGCAACAAAAACCTTGGGTTTGCTTGGTACAGTTATTCCCTTTAGTGTCACTACCATTCCAGTTGCAGCAGCCCCTTCTGAGCCCTCTTCATCTGTTTTGAAGAATGTCTTATGTATGGCTGAGCTTACAAAGACATCTGCCGGGGTCATACCACTAAAATCTGCAGTTACTTGCGAGAACATATCTTTTATTCCCATTTGTTGCAAAAGCTCAACTAGTCCGTAGCTGCCATTAATCTCATGTCTGGGAATCTCAAGCTGTGCAAATTTTTCACTGTTGGCTTCTCCCATGAAATCTGCAAAGCAGAAGCCTTCCCGGATTAAACTCTCTTCCAAGTTTTTCAGGCTCGTTCCTTTGGGCGGGAGCATTGCGAGCTTCACAAGGTGGCCATTCACATATGGAATCTCCACAAGCTGCACCCCATCCATCTCTGCGTACCTGAACTCTGGAAGCCTATATCCTCTTTCGACTGCACCTTTCCTCATCATGTCAACTTTGGCCATCTGCCCATCTGGGAGGGTGAAATCTTGCTTTTGTGTAAGGCTCGGATTGAATTGCTCCTGCCATTTGGCCTTGAAATACAAGGCATTTGCCAGTGCCATGATGGTTTGACTACTAATTGAGCCTGCTGGGAACAGCTCGGGGATCTTTTCTTCTGTGATTCCTGCAACCCACTTGTTAATATCATCTCTTTCCCCATCGGGGTTTGCTCTGAAATCAGCACCCTTGATATCTGCAAGGAAATTTGCAGTTAACTTGTTTTTGTAACCTGGGATTATTACGGCTTTTCCATCAACCCAGATTCCGTTTGCAAACTTCAGCGTGTATTGCCTCTGAGCAGTGTTGAGCCCAGACATCACATCATGGAAGGCCTCTAGCCTAATGGCCTCGTTTTCAGGCAGGCCAGTTGCTTGGGCGATTTGCCTTGCTGTCTCGCCCCTTGCCCCCTCATAGAGCATAGCCAGGGCAGTCCTAATGCTGATAGGCGAAACAGAGACGTTTCCATCTCCAATTTTAGATAACAAAGTTAGACCAAATTTCATATCACCATGCGTAACCGGATTGTCGTAAATCATTCTCAATCATCTCCAGATGTACATTTTGTAGAGGGAACGTCCGAGTCATTTATAAGCCTTTTGGTTTTTTTACCACTGTCTAGATACAAAGTTATTTTCATCCGTAAAGTATTTAAATCAATATCTACAACTATAACCACTGTATAGTAATTATATTTAGGGGGTGCTACGAATGAAAATTTTCGGGAAAGAATTTGGCAAAAAAAAGGAAGAAATAAAACTAGAACTTCCAAAAGCAAAGGAAACTCCAAAGACAGAAGTTGCCTGTGCTAAAGACAGGCCAATTCTTGAATATAAATTGGATAAGGCAACTGTTGAAGGCATCACCTTAAAGCTGACGCAAGGCGCTCCGAACCAGGTTCGCCAGGGTTATCTTATTGGTGAAAAATGTGCGAATGGAATTGTAATCCGGGATGTTTATATCCCTGAACAAACCTCCTCTATTGGTTTGTCTTCAATTTCTCCAGAGGCTCAGAAGAGTGCATTGGAGGCAATTGCAGCTGAAGGAAAAACAGTTGTAGGGATTGTCCAATACAACAACGATTTTGCTGTTTTTGACACTGGCTCTGTAGTGAGGGCAAGGGATGAGTTTTGCAGAATGAATTTGCCTGCTGTGAGCTTGGTCGTAAATGCAAAAGGCAAATTCCAGGTTTACCAGTAGACCTTAACCTTTTTAATTTTTTCTTAGTTTTTTTAAATAAGAATTAAGACTCCTGGAGAAATAGCACTATTTTGGTCACATCATTTAGATTGCTGGCCATGTTGTAGGCGTTTACTGCAATCTGCGAAATAATTGGATTGTTACCCTTCTGAATGAACTTGTTAATCTGCTTCATTATCTCGTCACGCTTTAAAGAGGCTTCAATAGCTTCTTTTTCAGATTGGTTGTAGAAAGCAGTAAGAACATCCTCATAGAGTTTGTAAATGGCAGATATCAGCTTAACAAATTCCGGCTGCTCAGATGTCTTGAGGCCGGCTGCAGCTGAGGCAATGTTTTTCACCCGGTCTCCAATTCTCTCAAGGTTCATGTTCAGGTCCCAATACCTCAAGGTTCCCATCTCATCAATGCCCAATGATTCCAGGACATCCCTCTTCTTGTATGCAGCCTTGAGGACCTTGAGAATTACATAATGGAGGCGGTTCACCTCAAGGTCGCGCTCGTTTATTGCAACTGCCAGCTGCGGGTCGCCATTAATTGTCTTGGTATCCAAAATCATGGACCTTACGATATTGTCCATCCTCCTTATGAGAGATTTCATGTCAAGGTCATAAAGGTTGAGGAAGCTCCTGGCAGTTATCTTCTGGCCATGCTCTTCGATAACCTCAAGCGCGATGAGGCTTATTATCTCACGCTTTATATCCTTAACAATGCGGGGGAGTTCGTTCCCCTTAAGTATGATATGCTGGTAATCGTTGATATATGCTGAGACAATCTCCTTGAGAATTACTGTCATTGGTTTACCATCAATATCAATGACTTTCTCCCTATTTTGGGCTTCGCTCTTTTTAGCGTGAGTCGATATTATGAGCGAATTTTCAGTCTCATCGATGAAAACTTGGTCTCCTGGCTTAAGCGAATTCTTTTTAATCCAGCTCTGTGGGACTGCCAAAACAAGCGATGACAGTCCGCTTTTTACCAATTTCCTGATGTGCATAGGTTTCATATATATTCACATATATTTATCCTTTTTGCTCGTATTTTGGGTTTAGTTTGTCCCTCACCCAGGCAAATAAGGATTTTTTCCCAGGCTCATTTCCTTCAACTGGGTTTGTGGGGCTGGCATGAGCTACGGCCTTAGGATTACCTGCACTTGGCCCGTATTTTGTACAGTAGTCATTCTTGAAGGCGTCCAAAACATTTACTGCTCTAGAGAGCAGCTCTTCTTTGAGGCAGAGCTCATCGCATAGCAGCATTCTCCTGTATCCCAGATCATAACACCAAGCTATCTCTGAAAGATCTGCTGCCGAAGGCACTTCATTGTGGATAACCGACAGCATTAGCCTGGAACCCATATAGGCTTCCTTATCCTTGCTAATCAAGAGCCGCATGGCATCGAGGATGTGGTGCGGCTTATCAACCTCCACATAAAGATCGCCCCTAGCAACAATTATCGCCAGGTTTTCCTGCTTTTTATATTCATTAGCCACGTAATCCAACCCTTTTTTGTTCTCAATCTTGGCGATTATTTGACTATCCCCTACATACTTTCTGAACTCTTCTATATCGTTTTGGCATTCAACATAGGACAGGAAGAACCTGTCAAAACCAGCCTCACGGGCCATCCTTATTTTTTCTATCTCATTTTCTGTAAACAGCGGCCCGTTAACCTTTAGGCTTGGATCTCTGATATGCAGCGACTCGCCAGAGTAAACCATGTATTTCGGGCCACCGCTGAATATCAGATGGTTACCATCAACTACCTTATCCAATAGTGCGTAATCCTCACCTGCCTTAAAGAGCACCATGGCCGGAGTTTTAACCTCAATGGGATGGTTAAGAATCACCTCCAGGTTTTCACCGTTCGGAATTACCTCGGTTATCCTGAGCTGCCGCCCCTTTACATCAAACCACAATGGCACGTGGTTTGGAATCGATTGAGCCTTTACCAAGGCATCGCCAATCTCCTCAGCCTTCACCATTGCCGTGTTGAGCCTGACTCCAGCAAGTCTAGAGTCAGTGGCGAACCTTTCAAAGTGTGGAAAGGTGGGCCAAAGGGTTACAAGCAGCTCAAGGTCTGACATTTTTCCACCTCCTAAAGCAGGGATTTTGATTCAGCGGCTTCCCCATCCCTTTTTGTGATGGAGTTGCCTGATTTTCCGTTGTCATTCTTCTTTGCCTGGCTTGGATGCAGGGACTCTAGTGTTTTCATTACTGTTCTAACCTGCTCTGGCTTCTGCCTCTCTGTAATCTCTTTCTTGAAGTAGTCATCGCGCCCTGTTTCTTTTGCCAGGATGCCGAAAATGACATCCACAACCCTGCCTGCCTCAGGCAGGATGCAGACATGGTCATCACCAAGCATTTCCTCCCACTGGGATTGGATTTTGCTGTTGGTTTTGTCACGTGTGTCTGTAGTATCCTCTCCATATTTCTTTCTGACAAGGTACACACTAAACTTGGATTTCAATTCCTCCATAATATCCTTTGTGAATAGCCTCTTTTCAAGGGTCTGGTCACAGAACGTCTTAGCATGTTCCTTATCCACAAAGTCGTAAAGGCCCTCGTCGCCAATAAAAACGAATATTGGCTTTATCGCACTTGGCATTGATGCATTCCTGGCAAAGTAGAGCGCAGCAAGGTCATAACTCTCGTTAGTCTGGCCACCCCCATTCCCCTCAATTACCAGCTCCTTGAGCCTTGTGGCAAGGTCAGTGCCTTTTGTGAAAGGCCTAACCTGCAATGGATATTTATCTGAATATGCGTCACCAATTGCAGCAAAGCTTATCTCCATATCTTTTCCGAGATATTCTTGGCCTTCCAGCTCTAGGAGTGGCAGCTTTGAAAAAATTGTTGCAGGCCATGCTCCCATGGAGCCTGTGACATCACATGCTATGACAAGTGGCGCAGCACAGTTTGTACTTACCTCCTTTTCAAGCACGGACGAAACTTTTTTTCCAGTGCTTTGGGCATCAGAATAACTCCTGCCCACGTGCACATCATATGCATTCCTTGCCGCCTTAAAATCATACCCCTTCCACGGGCCCGGATTGTAATCCCCAGATTCACTCATTTTTTATCCCCCCTTTAATCCTTTTATTGGTTTCATGTTACTGCCTTTTCTCCCGAATTCCTTTTGCCTAATCTTTGAGATAGTCTCGCATAGGTCCTCCTTCTGCCAGTTGGGCCTGTTGAGGACATCTCTCACCAAAAGCTTCTTGATAAAATCGCAAAGAGAGTCCGGGACCGAAGAAGGGACTCTCTTTGCCTCAATGTCACCCCCCAGAGCATAAATCATTGTGACTGCAAGGCTGTAAAGGTCAGACTCTGGTAGAAGCGGGTTGCCTTTAACTTGCTCCGGCGCAGCATATGAAGGCGTGTATCCCTTGCTTTTTGAGTCGACTGATGGCCTTATCACTGAAAGCCCGAAATCCACAAGCACAATTGTATGAGTATCTGGCTGAACGATGATATTCCTTGGCTTTACGTCACCATGGACTACCCCATTGTAATGGAGATACTTTAGCGCGCTAAGGCAACGCTCAGCTATCCAGCAGACGTGTTCTGAATCAAGCCCGCCCACCTTGCTGACTATCTGCTCCAGGTTAAGGCCTGGCACGTAGCTCATAACCAGGACTGGCGATCCATCCTCAATCTTGAAGAAATCCCTCATGGTGGGCAGGCTGTAATGCCTAAGGTCCCAGATGGCCGCTGCCTCTTCCATTAGCAGCTTCTCATCCTGAGGTGAGATGAAATGGCCATGCTTCAGGCAGACCGGGGCTCCAAGTTGTATCTGCTCCCCCCTGTACGTTGTGCCGAAGCCCCCGTCTGCAATCTTCTCTATTATCCTATACCCCCCAACCACCTTTCCCACAAGTGATGTTCTCGATTTGTCATACTCCTCCCTTTTTTTAGGATTCAACAGTGTGTCCTTAGCTTCCTCAAGCAGCACTGTGACCCTTTTGTCTTCCTCCCCAGATTCTGGCCTGTACTCATCGATTAGGACCTTATAAGCAGAGCTGATAACCCCTGGCCTCGCCCTGGGGCTTACCTCCAGGACATCGTAATAATTGGGTTTTTTTGCCAAGATAACCAACTCCTTGATATAATCCCAAAAGAGGATTATATGTATATATTTAACGTACATACAACAATTTAAAACGTTAAATATATACTAATCGACTTAGATTTTAGAGCAATATTTTTAGAGCAATCTTAAAAAGACGCCTGATTACAAAGAAATAAAAAGCCAAATTCTCTTGGAGTTCTAATGCGCGCTTTGGAGCAAATATTCCATTTCCTATTTGATATGTACGGCGGCCAGGGCTGGTGGCCTGTAACGCCAGTTTGCGGATGCCGCGGTGAAACCCCTGCTGAACCGATTTATGGCATGGCCAACATTACTGAAAAACAGCGCCTTGAGATAATTGCTGGAGCCGTTCTGACCCAGAACACTGCCTGGAAAAACGCAGAAAAGGCTATCATTGAACTCAATAGAAGGGGCTGGATTGACGTAAAGAAGCTTCGGAGTGTGCCGGAAAAGGAACTTGGTCAAGCAATCCTAAGCTCAGGGTATTATAACCAAAAGGCCAAAAAACTCAAGGCAATTGCTGATTTCCTTACCCAACATTCTATCCAGAACTTAAGGAAAATGCCCTTACAGGAAGCTCGTTCACTTCTGCTGGGAGTAAAAGGAGTTGGAAAAGAGACTGCAGATTCAATTTTGCTTTACGCACTTGATAAACCCATTTTTGTTATTGATGCGTACACCCGCCGCATCTTCTCAAGGCTTGGCCTGATAAACGCAAAGGCAGATTATGATGCGGTGCAGAAGTTTTTCATGGACAATCTCCCTCATGATGTTTTTATGTTCAAGGATTACCACGCCCTTATTGTGCAGCATGCAAAGAAATATTATCAGGGAAAGTCTCCCGGTAAAGAATGCCCACTGGTAAAAAAGTTCGCTGCTTAGAATTTGCACCCAGAATACCTATCCTCAAAGTTCTCTTGGCGCTTCACAAGTGCGAGTTTCTTTCCCCTAAGGGCGGCATAGGCCGCAGTTGGCTGTTGCCAGCGCCAGGCTGTTGAGTATGTGTAAGCTCCCTGATGCATTACCGCAAGAATATCGCCGGGCTTACATTTCCTTCCGTAATATCTTTTCCCCCAATGGTCGTCAGGGTCGCAGAGAGGTCCGTAAATAATTGCCTTTTGGGTTTGCGTTGAAGGGTTTGAAATGTTAACAATGGGGAAATACTCGTAATCAAAGCTCGCTGAGCCAACCAAGTTGATTCCGCCATTTACCTTTACAAAGCCCTCGCCTGCGGAATGAACCTTAAGCAGTATGTATGTTGTAAATGATGAAACAAATCTACCTGGCTCAACCCAAAGCTCCCAGGAGCTGCGTTTTAGCGGGCCAGTAATGTTCTTCCTGAAAGCTGTGCAAATCTGCGAGGCAAACCCGGCAATTCCACAAGGCTTCTCTAAGCACACCTTGTCATCTGCGAAATCAGCTACGAGGCGCAGCAATGAGCCCTTTCTGGTGGCAGAGAAAAGCGTACCGGAACCACCAGGGATGAAACCCCCACCTATATCAATGAATTTAATTGAGTCAAGTTCACGCCGTTCAAATTTATTCTGAAGGAATTCACCCAGTTGTCGTATGTTTTTTACGTAATTATCCGGGTTTGTGTTCCAGCTGGTATGGAAATGGATGCCTGCCCAGGCTAGATTAGGATTTTTCATAACCATTAGCGCCGCTTTCCTCATCTCCTTAAGGGAGAATCCAAATTTGGCCCATTGGTTTTCTGCCTGGCGAATTCTGAGGCTGAGCCGAAGAGGCACTTTTGGCTTGAGCTTAGATGCCAGCCTATCAGCAAGCTCCAAATCGGTGAAATTGTCAACATCAAACACAACCCTGTCTGAGTTTTCTATTGAAAGCCTTGTTTCCTCTTCTGTCTTTGTTGGGGAAGTGAATATTATTGAATCAACCCCTAGCTTCAACGCCAGCTCCATCTCAAATAAGCTTGCTACATCTGCCCCAAAATTCTCTCCTTGGAGAACATGCAGCACGCGGGGTAAGTCGTTGCTTTTTACAGCATAGAAGAAGTGGCTCAGCGGGTTTCGTTCCATAAAAGCCTCTTTAATCAGCTTAGCCCTTTCAACGAGCTTATCCTCATCAAGGAGATAAAGCGGAGTTCCAAAGGCATTTGCTGCCTCAAGAAGAAAGCTTTTCTTTGATAGGGCTTCTTTGACATAAGGAGTGAATTGGCCTCTTTTGGCAAAATCAACTCTCTCACTAAAGATATTCTTGAGATTCTTGGAAATCCGCGTCCATTCTGATTTTTCTTCCACGGCTAAACAACCTCTACTCTGATAAGGTTCCTTATCTCTTTTATCTTTTTATTTATATCGGCATATGCAACATCTCTGACAAGGGCATAGCCAAGAAGCTTCTCAGGAGTCTTGCATGTGCTTGTATCATAGATTGGCTCTCCATCGTAATAATACACTCCTGAGCTTATCATATCCAAGCTATCCTTCCTCTTATCAAGCTCACTAAGGTCAATTCTTTTTACAGTGCCCCGCTTTGCAGTTGAGAAATATGCCACAAGCCCAGTCTTGGAGGGCAAACATAGGTCAAAGCGGACCCCTAGCTTTTCGCGAATCAGCTTATTCATGCTTATGTAACCATAAACCTCAGCCATTAGCATGACAAAAGTGGCAATACCCGGCCTAACAGTTGTTTCAATTACAACAAATTCACCATTGATGAGCTTGAAATCCAGCATGCAGACCCCAAACTCTATTTCAAGGCATTTTGCGATTTTTGTGCAAAGGCTTTCCAATTCTTTAAGAGAGAAACCGGATGGTGCCGCATCAGGGTTGTGGAGATAAAAACCCTCGAATCCTCCGAAATTTCCTGGGTCAATTATTTTCTTGACAACCCGGATTACATGCGCCCCTTGCTGGTCCACCAGGTAATCGCAAGAGTATTCCTCGCCGCCAATGTATTCCTCAAGGATAAACTCAGTTGTGGGGTCAAATGTCTTTGCGTCCCCTATTTTATGGGGTTTAAACATAAGGTCTTTATTGCTTGCAGCAGCTTCCTTCTTGATTACATCAAGATTCTTCTTCAGCTCCTCTGGGCTGTGGTTGAGGTAATTGTGGATGCTAGCATATCCAGTCAATACCTTTAGAACATTTGGAAAGCGGATTTTGGGGTCTTCCCCAGAAAAAAGCTCGAACTTTGGCACCCTTACCCCACATTCATTGAGAAGTTGCCTTTGGAGGAATTTGTTTGAAGTGGAATCAAGGGTCTTTTTGGAATAATATCTCAGCTTAAACGCGTCTGCCACCTCTCTGGTAATGGAGTAATGGTATTCCTCATCCAATCCGATTATTCCAACAAACCTTCTGCCCCGGCCCCATTCCGATATACGGGCTATTGTGGACTTGATATCCCAGAAGTCATCAATAATGCAGTTGAGCTTTTCAATAGGATAGGCCCCCGGGGAGGTTTTGTCTGAAACAAAGAGCACATTTTCCTTGAACTCGAGGTTTTCAGCAATAACAATAAAATCATCATCATCGAGATTTGTTACAATAATAATAACAGCATCCCCCTTGACAGGTGCATCCCTGTAGCTTGCCTCCATGGGGATGGCTTAAAATGCCTCCCGTTTATATATATTATTACTATGTATCAATATTTCTTTCAACATACCCCTCCAATCAAAACCTTTAAATACAAAACAGCCAATAAATGGAAAAAAAGGTGACGCTCATGTACGAACTGATTATTGCAGGGGTTGTTGTGGTTCTGGTTCTTGTGCTCGTCATTGTCTCAAAGGTGGCTCGGGCAATCTTTAAGGTTGTCGCATTAATATCTTCACTTTTTATGGTTATCCTGATTATCCTGGGAGTTTTTGTGGTAAAGGACGCCTTTGATTTTAAAGAGAAAGTAACCAAGCAACCAATGGCTTTTGTAATAGTGGACAATGAAAAGGTTCTTGTATCTTTAGTTGTGAAGCCCAACATGAGTGAGCCTTCTGTACTAGGTAAGGATGAGGTTCTGAGCATTTCAGAAAAAAAATATGAGCCTTTGCTCAAGACCTATTACAAAATTTGGATACTCAAACCGGGAATTGTTGATGATTTTGAACAGGATAAATTCCAGGTTCAGGGAATTAACATTACCAAAGAACAGGTTAAGCAGGCACTGATTGCAGATAAGCCTTGGGAGGTTTTTGGGTACTCCAACGCTCCTGGAAACATAAGCTCAGAAATGATTAAGCAGGGTATCTTTGGAAACATTATGATGCAGGAGATATCGAAAAATCCAGTCATCCTCATTAAAGAATACAAAAAAGGGAATATACGGGTTATTAAAGAGACCCCTGTGTTTATGGTGTTAAAGTATGTGCCTTTAAGCATAGCGAATATGGTCACTTCAAAGATGTCAGGAGGAAAATAAAATGAGATTCTTACCACGATTGTTTAAGCACAAGGATGAGACAGGTTTGGGGGATTTGCAGCTTGATGCAGATTTAAAAGCCCCTGAATCTCGGTCAATGCCGACTTTTGAACAAAGCATGAATATGCAATCACCCGGGGTTCAGTTTGAGCGTGAGTCTGCCTTTGACCAGCACAAGAGTTATTCCCTAGAGCAGGAGATAAAGCTCCTAAGTTCAAAGCTGGATACTTTGATAGCCAAGATGGACAACATGAACCAGAGAATTGCTAATCTTGAAAGGATAGCTTCTGAGGCCCAAAGATAATGGCTAAATGTATTTGGATACTTCCAGTTGTTATCGCCGTTGATTTTCTTACTAAGCTAATAGTAAAGGCATCCCTCATCAACCTTGACGTAATCCCTCGTGTCTTATCTCTTAACTATCTGGCTAACACTGGTGCTGCATTTGGGATATTTCGCGGAGGTAATCTAACTCTCCTGTTCTTCGGACTAATTATCCTTGGAATTGGATTGATTTTCTATGATAAGCTTCTTGCTGGCAAAGACTGGTGGTGCTACCTGCTGATTGGAGCTGGAATTATGGGGAATCTAATCGATAGGATTGCCTACGGCGCTGTTATCGACTTTATTGATTTCCACATTTGGCCCGCTTTCAACTTGGCAGATGCTTCCATGTGCATTGGCGTTCTTGGAGTGATTGCCTACTGGGTTTTACCTAGTCGTAAATAGCGTACCTCACCACGTAGGCGTTCCCATCGCTAATAAATGCTTTAGAACCTAGGGTGAATTCAGGTGCGCCTGTAAAGGCCAAAGTATGCGTTCCATTCTTTACCAAAAACTCCACTTCAGGCTTGAAAAGCCAGGTTTTGCTGGGCTGATGCACAATCTCTCCAAAATCAGTCCTCTTGTTGAGCAGCTCATCAAA
This sequence comes from uncultured Candidatus Woesearchaeota archaeon, assembly GCA_903915225.1. Classification (GTDB taxonomy): domain Archaea; phylum Nanobdellota; class Nanobdellia; order Woesearchaeales; family B29-G15; genus B29-G15. Next base: position 3,908 of record CAIWSB010000093.1, on the reverse strand, counting down.
CTTGCCAAGCTCCCAGATATGTGCTTCTGAAATCTCCGGTACATATTTTTTCACACAAGCAGGGAGATTGCCCCATTTGCCAAGATAAGCTTGCTCCCCGGCGGAATTAAACATCATACATCTATTGGGATATTTTAAATCTGGCTGCTCTGGCCTACCAATGGCCTTTGCCCTAGGCACATTGAGAACGTACATCCCCTCAGTATAACCGCACCCCTCATAGTCCAATATTTTAATTGGAGTTACTGCAACCGGAAGCTCATGCCTTTGTGAACCTTCGCAGAGGTATTCAACTGGCATCCTCACCAGTTCTGTCTTTACGCCAAACCTGAAGAAAATGTTTAGGATTTCATTTTGAGCCTCGCACGGGTAATAATACAACCTGCACTCAGCTTCACATTTGATGAGATTTTCAGCAAATTCAAGTCTCTTGCTTAGGCGTTCCAGCCCCTCCAGACTGTCCACCCGCGCTGGAAAACTCATTGCATCCATTATTTCCAGTACTTTTTCAGGTGGATGTTCGCCAAAATTGTATTGGTATTCCATCAATGCCCAGAATCTCACCGGATCCTGCAGTAGCCATTTACTCGAGCCCAATTTTATATCGCTTTTCATGGGCTTTTCTTAGCAGGCAAATTTAATAAGAATTTCTACGATGCAAAATAATGCATCAAAAATCGAGTTTAGACACCTTCAAACTTCTTGTGGAATATGACTTCTGTGGGCATTGAGTGCCATAACTCAAAGAATTTCTTGACTGTGCCCTGGAGCATGAATGTGTCCCTTTTAAGCTCCTCCTTGTGCCCTTCCAGGTTCTTCTTCATCCAACGGGTTTTGAAAACATCCTCGAAAGAGCGCATAATGAAGTTTTTCTTAAAATAGTCCTTAAAGTCAACCTCTATCCAGCCGTTGATAAACACATTCATCTCGCCCGATTCAGCCTTTATGCGTTCACCCTCCTTCATAATTTCAACCTGCTGGATTGCCAGCCCGAGGTAATTCACGTCCATGTGGTACTTGACAAAGCTGGAGTTGTTGAGGATTTTGTAGGTGCGCCACCAAATCCTGAAATGCCTTAGGTCTTTGTGGCGTTGCTCCTCATAATGCTTCTCAATCCACTTCTCCCCCCTGTCTTCGTCCCTATAATCATTAATCATGAGCCAGTCGTATATCAAGAAATAAAGCGTCTTGAACAGAAAAGGGTCACGGTACTGGATAGTCAGCTGGGGGAGCTTTATTCTATCTGAGGATTCCGACATTGGACACTAAATTCCACCCCCACTTTAAAAATTTTTCTAACCAAGCACAAGTTTTAAATATCTTTCACACGTTTTATCCCTCTATGAAGGTAGGGGTGGTGGGTAAGCCCAATGTGGGCAAGAGCACTTTCTTCAAGGCCCTTACGCTTGCGCCTGTGGAGATTGCCAATTATCCATTCGTAACTATCAAGCCCAACAAGGGTTTCGGCCACGTTGCCGTGGACTGCCCTGAGAAGCACTTTAATGTCAAGTGCCAGCCAAAGCATGGCTTCTGCTTGAACAGCAGGCGCTTTGTGCCAGTTGAGCTGATAGACGTTGCAGGGCTTGTTCCAGGCGCACATGAGGGCAAAGGGCTTGGCAATGAATTCCTCAATGACCTTAGGGAGGCTGACGCCCTAATTCATGTGGTTGATGCGGCAGGCACAACCAACGAGAGGGGGGAGGTTGTTACAGCAGGCAGCCACGACCCCTTGAATGACATTGAGTTTCTTGAGCATGAGCTGGACATGTGGATTTACGGAATAATAAAACGTGGCTGGGAGAGGTTTGCCAGGAAAGTGTGGCAAGAGCACATGGAGCTTGAGCAGTCACTCATTGACCAGCTCTCTGGCCTTAAAATTTCACCTGAAATGGTAGCAGAGGGGCTTGTGGAGCTCGGGCTTTCAACAGTGCCTGTTGTGGAATGGACACAGGAACAACTCTTGGCATTGGCAACCAAGGTACGTGAAAAATCCAAACCAATGATAATTGCAGCAAACAAGGTTGATGTGAAGGGCGCGGCTGAAAATATAGAACGGCTAAAGGCAAAATTCCCTAACAAGCTCATTGTCGGATGCAGTGCTGAGTGCGAGCTTGCCCTAAAGGAGGCTGCCCATTCCAACCTGATTGATTATGTGCCTGGGGCAAGTGATTTCTCGATTTTGGGCACGCCAAATGAGAAACAATCTGCTGCCCTAAATTTTATCAGACAAAATGTCATGTCCAAGTTTTCAGGAACTGGCGTGCAGGCAATAATCAATGCCGCTGTCTTTCAGCTGCTGGAACATTTTGCTGTGTTTCCCGTAGCAACATCCCACCTCAAGGACAAGGATGGAAATATTCTCCCGGACTGCTTCCTTGTGCCCCGTGGAACCAATGCCCTCCAATTTGCCTTCCTCATACACACGGACATTGGCAACAAGTTCGTCAAGGCAAAAAACCTCAAGACAAACGTAATTATCGGGAAAGAGCACCTACTAAATAACCTGGATGTAATAGAAATATTCACTTCTTAGACTTCTTCTCTGGATTGAAGGCCTGTGGAAGGTCAATCACATATTTCCCGTCGCTGAGCTTGTAAACCAACGGCTCGTCCTTGAACAGGTGAACTAGGTCAATCTCATACTGGCCTGGCTTCAGGACTCGGATGCTCTCAAAGTCAAGAACAACTGGGGTTTCCTCATCCTTGGAAACTCCCACAAGATCCAGCACATCCTTCTCAATCTCCTTTTTCTCATCCTCAGAGAGATTCTGGGTGAATTTCTGGGATTCCTCAAGATGCTGCTTCTTGATATAAAAGAACAAGCGGCCTTTGCAGTCTGCACAGCCTTCCAGGATGGCCTTGTCCCCATCCCCATACATCTTGCCGCAGCGTACGCACTGGTGGGGCATTTATTTTTACCTCTTTTTTGGCTCTTTAGTGAGCAGCTCAATCTTGTTCGGGTCCTTTTTGATCTCCTTAACGATGGTTGCTGGCCCTATTATTGTAAATCCGCGCCTGTCACCCATGATTAGGTTCAAGAAATCATCTTTCAGCTTGGTGAAGAATGTCCTGTCCTTTTTCTCTTCAGGTGAAATTTCGGCAATCTCAAGCCCCTTGAACTTGGAAGAAATCTCCTCCATTGTCTTCTTGATAAGCTCCGCCTCTTCTGTTTTTCCCAGCTTCCCCTCTATAAGAATAATCTTCTCCTCTTTTGTGAGCTGGACAATCTTGGAGATCCTCTCCTTAGTTGTCATTCCCTTAATCTCTTCGTATGGGATGAACCTTAGTGTTAGCATTTTAGTCCATGAGCTTGAAGAGGGCAGAGTAGAATGACTCCATGTTCTCCCCAAATTTGGCTGAGATTCCAATTACATCATACTGGGGGAACGCCTCTTTTACCAGCTCCACATTTGCTTTTTTCAAATCCACTTTATTTGCAGCAATTACTACTGGAATATTTCTTGCAGCGAGATTACCCACAATGGTTATGTTAACCTGAGAGTATGGATCTTTTGTCGCATCAAGCACAACAATGACAGCATCCATTTCATCCAACCACTTGATGGCCGAGATTACGCCCTTGGTTGCTTCCTTAGCCCTCTTCTTCGCGTCGTCTGCCTTCAACCCTGATTTGATAAAATCCTCAAAGTCAATCCTTGTAGCGATTCCAGGTGTGTCCACAAGGTTGAAAGTGAGTTCCTTCTTGCCTGACTTTACGACAATCTGCTCCTTAATCTGGATTTCCCTGGTCTCGTGGGGGATTTTGGAAACAGTTCCCATAGTCTCCCCTAGCCAATCCTCGCATATCCTGTTTGCTAGGGTGGTTTTGCCGCCATTTGGGGGGCCGTAAAGCCCCAGCTTCAAGTCTTTCTTCTTCTTGAATAAATTCTTAAAGAACCTTTGGAAAT
>CAIWSB010000092.1 GCA_903915225.1 uncultured Candidatus Woesearchaeota archaeon | reverse complement strand
GTGGGGGGCGCTCAGAAATCATTCGGATTTCTGGCGTCCATCGGCTGCGCCTCTGGGCATCCCCCGGCTCGACAGCGCCAACGTTGCTGCCCTCTACACCACATTTAAATATTAGTTATTTAATAACTAGTTCTATGGTAGAAGGAAAAAAAGTCCCGGAAGTGGTAGAAGTAACATATTTACAGGAAGGTTCTAGTCATCCAAAATACGGTTTATCTGCCCTAGGCAACTATGGAATTGACGAGAGAAGGAAGAGGCTTGCCAAGAGTCAGGAATCCAGAAAAGGAACTAGGGGAAAACTTGAGTCTCGGGTTAGAACTGAAGGGGGCAAAGTCAACTGGGAAAAGCCCCCGAAGCAGGTCATTGTCTTGCCCTACACACGTGCCCAGCATGAGAAATTGATAGAGATGGAGAAAAGGGTTGCAGACAAGTTCAAGACTCTGATAGAGAAATACGGCCTTGGCGGGCTTGATGAATTGAAATTCCAGGGTACTATTGATGAATGCCTAACAGGAAGAGCTCACTTTAGGATTATGTATGAACCAGAAGGGAGGTTGGCAGTTGAGAGGCTCCCAGAGGGAGCCAGTGCAAGGGTTTATTCATTTACTGAAGCAAACAGTGCTCTAGTTAACTTAGAGAAATATGCAGATGCCGTTGAGAAAATACAAGTGCACAAGTTAAGGCACGGGGAAAAAGGCGGTGTTGAAGCCAAGGTAGAGGGTGCAATTGCTGTTATTGCAACAGTCCTCGGCGCCCTGGGCATGGGGACTGTCACGGGCTATGCAACAGCCTCAACACCAGTTTATACCCACGCCCATTTCTGGAGTGTTTTACTTTTCGTTGTGGGATTATTTGCAGGATTTATGTATTTCAGGAAGAGGGAATGATTATGGGACGCGCACCATCGCACAAGACAGAACGGAAATACAAGCCCAAGGAACAGAAAATGGGCTGCAAGAAGCAATTCCCAGACTGCCCGCCAGAGCCCAACGAGACTAATTGCAAGATTTGTCCGTTTTACTCGCACTAAGAGCAAATTATTCTGAGGATTTCATCCCCATACTTGGCAATCTTTGTAGGGCCCATGCCGTGAATATCCTCTAGGTCCTCAAGGGTTGTTGGCATCTTCACGGCCAGGTCAATGAACGTCCGGTCGTGCATTATCACATAGGGCGGAACACCGAGGCGCTCGCTGAGCTCCTTGCGCCAGTCCTTGAGCCTTGTGAGCACGTCACTCGAGCGCATCACATTAAACCCCTTGGGCTGGATTAAGCCGAGCATCTCCTCTGTGATGAAGCTCGTCGGCCGCTTGCCTGCGTATGATAAGTAGAGGCTTCTCCTGGCACGGCTCATTGCCACGTAAAACAAGCGCCGTTCTTCCTCCTCTTTGTCATACTCCTCAACATCAATCATGTCCACAACAGGGTGTTCGCTCCCTTTGCATGGGAAGTTTAAGCCAGTGCAGCCAATCACAAAAACCATTGACGCCTCCATGCCCTTGATTGCGTGAATTGTCGCTAACGTGATGTCATCAGGGCCTGCAGCAACGGGCCTCCTCAGCTCGTCGCTCTTAACAACGTGCGTGATTCCCCGTATGTGCATCTCCTGTGAGAGCTCATTAAGCTGCCTGTTTGTTCTTGCAAGCACAAAAATCTCATGCCTTGGCAGAGATGATGCAAGGATTCTTTGGATTACAAACTCAAACTCACCTGCCTCTGTGTCGAATTTGACCAGACGAATGTCTTTCTCGCCTTCGTTTGTGGCTTCCAAATCCGGTAGCCCCATGTTTCGTGATGCTGCATTTATCAGCTCCACAATTGGTTTGCTGGAGCGGTAATTCTTTCGCAGTGTGGTTATCTCGCATCCCGGGTATTTCTCCTCAAAGCTCAGGATGCAGCGAATATCAGAGCCGCGCCAGCCGTAGATTGATTGCCTCGGGTCTCCGACGCAAAATATGTTCTTTGGGTCCAAGACGTCCAGCAGGTTCACCTGGGTTGAGTTCACATCCTGGTATTCATCAACCAGCACATGGTCAAATTCTGGGATGAGCTCGGGGTGGGCCTTGAACAGCTCAAGGGTATCCAAAAGCTGATCTGCAAAATCCCTAAGGCCATGCTCTAGCATGAATTTCTCGATATAGCTGCAAACCCCGAAAACAAGCTCTTGTGCAGGCTCAATTGCCCTTGCGAGGACATCCTGCCTGTTTTTTACCTTCAAATAATCGCGCAGGAAGAAGCAGTCGTTGAGGAAAATGTTTGCTAGCTGCTCCTCGGATTTGGCGCGCTGCTGTGATTGTGTGAAATAAATTTGGATTGCCCCGCGCATGTCCATTTTTCTATTAGCCAGTGCACGGGCGACCATTATCAACTTATCCTTGTATGTAACAACACGCACTGGCCTGCCGTAGGCAAGGTTGGCGTGCTCCCGTAGAATCTTCTCACAGAAAGAATTGAAGGTTTCAACCGAAACCTGGCCAAGCCCGCCAATTGCCTCAAGCCGGTTCATCATCTCCTGCCTGGCTTTTCTTGTGAATGTTATTGCCAGCACCTTTGCAGGGTCAGCAGAACGGTATCTGACAATAAATTCAATGCGTTTCGTGAGCACAGTCGTCTTGCCAGAGCCTGCCCCTGCAATGCAGAGCACGTGCTCGTTACAACTCGTGATTGCCTTCTTTTGCTCTTCATTGAAATCCTTGAGGTAATCCCCCAGTGCAGCAAAGAGCTCACGGTCCTTTTCAGTAATCTCTGTGATTGTTTCCTTGAACCCAAAGCTTAGCTTGCGCTTGTATAAAGAAGGGCTTGAAAGCTCTACACGGCCTTTGTCAGAGAGCTCCATCACTTTCCAAAACCTGTTGCCGTTCACAGCAACCATGCGAATCATCCCGTTGACAATAAGTGAGTCGATGACCTGGTTAAGCTCGTCTTCACTGTAGCCTAAGCTTCCAAAGCTGTCAAGTTTGTGTAGCCTGTTTTTGCCAATGGAGTCATTATCTGAATTCCCCTGGAGGAAATCAATGAGGAGCTTTTTCCCGACGCCAAATGGTATCTCGTCAAGGGCCTTCAGAACACATAGATAGTCCATGTCCTCCATGCGTAAAATACGTTGGGGCGGGATTTAAGTAAGTTGCGGAGGTTTGGCGGGAAAAAACTTTTTAATACCCCTCCAGCAAATTAGGATTTTTTTCTATATCACCTTTCATTGCCTGCACTGCAGCGCGGTAGACGTTTTCCCCTGGCTCGGTGCCCGCTTCCTTCTGGAGCTTCGAGTACTGGCCCCACTCATCTTTATTTAGGAGAAAGCTCAGTCTCTTGTTGACGAGCCCTTCATCTGGCATTGCACCGCAGCGTTTGATTAAGCAAACTGTATCCATAAAACTGTCTTCATAAGAGTCTATGCGAGATTCAACTTCAGTCTCCAGTATTTTTTTCGCGACATCCTCTGGCATTTGAACGCCCGT
>CAIWSB010000091.1 GCA_903915225.1 uncultured Candidatus Woesearchaeota archaeon | reverse complement strand
TTTTGTCAAATATACTTTTGAGAACACTAAGGATAACTAGGAAGTAGTTGGTGTGTTTTACTATTTTCCCTTGGGAGCAGTCCCTTCCACAAGTTCAAAGAGCTTCTTCATGGAGTGCCCCTTGCAGGCACCGCTGTGGGCATCAATCTTAATATTGAGTGTTGAGAATGCATAAGTTAGAAAGGTGACATTCCAAATTGGTTTCTTATCCTGAACTTGCAGTATGACAATGTTCTTCAAGGGTGTTTCGGCTTTGTAATGCTCTTGCTGAACCTTGGTGGCAGCCTCCAGTGCCTCACCAAATTCCAACTTGACATTATCCAGAGATAAGGGTTTTGGGATCTTGCCACCAAAAATCTTATCCTCAGTTATTATCGAAACCCCGTTTTCTGTGCCAAAAACCGTTGCTTTCTTGATCTTGGGGTTGTAGTAGCTGAATTCAGGTACTGCGCAACCTTTCGCTTCAAACATTGCAAAGATCATATAAAAATAGTTACCCTTGTTGGATTTGCTCCACTCATGAAACACACCTGAGCTCTCCACAAGCTGTTTTTGCTCTTCCAGGCTCATTTTAGCTCCACCAACTTTGCAGTGTTGTCTGCCGTATTATAGATAGCAACAGTCGCCTTTACTGCACCAATTCCAGCCCTAAAACCGCAGGCGGGGCCTGGATTCACTAGAAGGGGTTTACCAGGAACAACGGCAGCTGTGTGGTTGTGGCCAAAGAAGACCACATCGAATTTTTTGGATTCCAAAAGGCAATTTAGTAGAGTAGGTGAACCCCCATGGTATACTGCAATCTTTCTCTTATCCAATTCAAGTTCAGCGGACTCAGCATGAAACTCAATGCCCCATTTATCAGCTTGGTTGAAAGTGAGGAACCTGAAGATGTCTCCATCGTTATTTCCAAAAACAGAAACACACCTGAATCCTTGGACAAATGGAGGCATAAACGGCGAGACCCAGTCACCGCAGTGGATTACAAGCTCAACCTTGCGCCTTTTGAAAATCTCCATTGCCCTCTTTGTGTTTTCGACATGGTCATGAGTGTCTGAGATTATTCCGATGAGCATGGGAACCAAAACGTGGCACTTATATAAATAGTTTTTAGTTTAAAACCCCATTAATTTGTGAGACGCCCACAACAACATTTAAATATAATATTACTATTTGGCACAGCATGTTCCCAGAAAAGGAGATTGTCAAGCTTTGGCTTAATTCACGTGGCTATCTTGTAGTTGGTGACATTAACGCTGGTAAGAACAAGGTAGTGGATGCGCTTGCTTTGAAGATTGAGCAGGGACAGTTGAGTGAAGTGGTTCATGTTGAGGTGTCTGTTTCTGTTTCAGGCCCAGGGGATGTGGCACACGAAGTACGTGCGAAATTCTCTGACCCGCTGGTGGAGAAGGTAATCCAGAAATTCACCCAGAAGTTTTCTGGTGCAAAGGAGGTTAAGAGGCTCCTTGTCACTAATGCACCTGCGCAGGGAATAATGGACGGGATTGAAATCATGGCTTTTGAGAAAGTGCTGGTTGATGTTCTCTCAACCTTAGACAGGCAAAATTATGCTGACCCCACTGTCCGTGCCCTACAGCTCATGAAATACTTACTGCTGGCAAATCCTGAACCACTCTCTCAAATCCTGGTAAAGCTTCAAGACAACAAGACCCTATCCAGCCAAGGAATGGAGCGGTTTGTTGAGTTTTTATTGCAGCGGCCTGAGACAAAACGCGTTTTTGCCAAGGGGCAGCCAATAACAGAATCCTTCTTTGCCTCTTCGCCCATAACAAGGCCCGAACCGCTGGCAAAGTTTGTGCTAAAATCACTTACCACACGCTCATTCAACCTCTTCCTCAAGGAGCTTTTTAAGGATAGCAAGGCCCAGAAATTCACGAAAAAGAGCTCGCCAAAGCAGAAGAGCCTTAGGGTTTTCCTGGACTGAGATGAGACGAATTATTCTCGACACGAATTTCCTTATGATTCCGGGCTCTCTGGGAGTTGACATCTTCTCTGAGATTGAGCGGGTGGCCAGCTTTGCCCATGAGGTTTGCGTTGTTAGCAAAACAATGGATGAGCTAGCTGAGATTGCATTGAGAGGCAGGGGCAAGGAGAGCCGGAGTGCTAAACTTGCCTTGGAGCTTGTGAAAGCAAAGAAAATCATCATTATTGAAGGCAAAACCAATTTAAATGCCGACCAATCTCTCGTCGAAGAAGCCCGGCCAGGACAGGACATTGTTGCCACTCAGGACAGGGAGCTTAAGAGGGAGCTTAAGCAACTCGGCGTTTCCCTTTTGGTGCTGAGAAAGAAAAAGTTTTTAAATATGACCGAAACCTAGCATTAGAATGTTTTACAGAACGACGATACGCGACCACATTAGAATACCACCAGTGCTCTTTGGCGAGCCCGTTTTGGATGCCCTCCTTAAGATGATTAAGGAAAAATATGCTGGGTTCATCAGCAAGGAATTGGGGGTTGTTGTAGACGTAGTAAAGGTCAACAACAATAAAGAAGGGATAATAATTCCGGGCGATGGAGCAGCCTACTACGAGACTGATTTTGAGATACTCAACTTCAAGCCAGAGATGCATGAAGTGCTGATGGGCAGAATTAGGGATATTGCAGAATTTGGAATTTTCCTCAACTTTGGGGCAATGGAGGGCATGGTTCACATTAGCCAGGCCATGGATGATTATGTCCAGTACAACGCCAAGGAGAAGGTGGTTGTGGGTAAGGAAACCAAACGCACCCTCAAGGTTGGCGATGATTGCAAGGCCAAGGTCATTGCAATAAGTTTCAAAGACATTGCCAATCCTAAGCTGGGGCTCACAATGAGACAAAAGGGGCTGGGCAAGCTGGATTGGAGTGACGAAGATTTGAAAAAGAAAGCGCCAAAGGCTGAGGGAAAGGAAGCATCTAAGAAGCCAGCGGCCAAGGGTGAGTCCAAATGAAGAAAAAGGCATGCAGAAAATGCCAGGTTGTATTCGCAACTGACAAATGCCCGATTTGCGGGGCAACCAGCTTTACTACAAACATTAAAGGGAGGATACACATACTTGACCCGGCCAAGTCCAGAATCGCCAAGACTCTGGAAATTAACGCAAAGGGAGAGTATGCAATACGTGTAAGATGAAAATCACAATTACCAAAGAAATTGAGAACCCACTAATGAACCGGAAGGTTGTAAGTGGAGAGGTTGTGTTTGATGGTGCAACCCCTGGCAGATATGAGATGAAGCTGGAGATTGCCAAGGAGCTAAAACTTAATCCGGCGCTTGTGATTTTGAGACGAGTGCTCAATGTTTTTGGGGACAGGAAGGTTATTTTCGAGGTTCACACCTACAAGAACGAAAAGGATTTGGAAAAAATAAACAAGGTTATTTTGGATAAGAATAAGAAGCCGGCTCCTAAGGCGGGTGCTGAAGAGAAGCCCGCTGAAGAGAAGAAGCCAGAGGCCAAGAAGGAAAAACCTGCCGAAGAGAAAAAGCCTGAGGAAAAGAAAGAGAAGCCCGCTGAGAAGCATGAGGCAAAGAAAGAGACGCCTGCTGAAAAACCCAAAGCAGCTGGGGCTGAATAAAAATGGTAGCAAAGAAAAAACGCCCCCAAATTCACGACAAATACGTTGTTTCAGGTGGGAATTTGACCAGGAAAAACAAGACTTGCCCCAAATGCGGGGCTGCCGTATTCCTAGCTAACCACAAGGACAGGTGGATCTGTGGCAAGTGCGGGTACATGGAAAAAAAATAGATAATTTATTTCAAAATTCTATCCTTGCCCGGAAGGGTTAAAAACACATTTGTCTTAGCTCCTATAGTGGATGATATTGGTAGCAGGGTGGAGTCTGCAGGTTCTGAAATATCCGCCCTATTTCTAAATCCAAAATTGAAATTGGAATTTGAGCACTTTGCCCCAAAAAATCTGGAGAGAGGGAATTCTATCGTGCCACCATCTAATTTGATAGTAAGGGATGACAAACAGATTTTTCTGATTTCCTCATCTGAATCAACACAGCAAGAAATTACAGTTGAAATGCTACACGCTTATTATGAACATTATAACCCTTCTGTGAAAAGATTCAGGACGGGCCTTGAAAAACAGGAGGCTCGGATGGGTGGCCTGAATAAAAAACTACGGAGTAATAAGATTAAAGGTGAAGATGCAGCAAAACAGTGGGCTAATTATCTCAATTCAGGGCTGGTTTTCATTGTTGGGTATTTTGCATTGGAGGCTGCTTTTGAGGAATACAGGGATGTTGTTCAAGGTAAACGCCCCACAACCCCCGGGCTTGGTTTTGAAGTTAGAAAAAAGGAAGGGCATTCTGATAAGGATGTAATGTTTGATGCGATGAAAGAGGCTATCCAGTTTTTTAATGATGAAAATAAAATATATGTGAGTATTGAGGATTTGTGTGACACCGGTTGCGATATTGTTGAGATGCTGAAGACTAAGCTCCAAGCCGCAACCGCTTTAGGAAAGATGTTTGGCTATAGATTATTCTGGGATTTGGAAAAGGGAGCTGAGCCGGAGATAACAGGAAAAGCTGACAGCAGTACCTGCCAATGCAAAGTGATTTTCCCTTACTCCAAACGTGCAACTGAGACTGCAAAAGGGCTTCTTGTTCAGTACTTCCAGATGGATATGCAGGATTTGGCAAATAATGCAAAAAAGGCGATTTATAAGGAGAGAACTAACATCCTTAGCGCAATGAATGAGTTTTAGATGGAGTTTAAAGTTCTGATATCCTAGTTGGTTTGTAAACAACGAAAGGGTCTTGGAATCTCATCTCATCTCTAGAACCAAACAGCCTAATGCCATTAGGGGAATCCAGGGAAACCTTATCCATCTTTCCATCCAAATATCCCACAACTGTTTCTTCAACCCCAAATTGGTTCAAATAAGTAATTTCAACAATTTCGCTGCCCGTTCTTGCTTTAGGTTCGGATTTTCCTAAAACTCGTGTTATGAAGAATTGGCCAACCATTATATCCAACCTCTCGAAGGCACATGACCCATTTTGGAGTCTATGGGAAAGCGAGACAAATGGAGGACGAGGATAGTTTTCTTGGAATTTGGCTCGCATATTCTTCGGGATTTCACAAAACTGTAGGTCGCAAATATCCACGAGATAGTAGATTCCACTTGTTTTTTTCCCATTTGACCCTACTTCTGCTTCAATTATTGTGTTCTTGCCTTTAATCTCTTTCCAGAGTTCCCTAAGTGCTTTTATGTCCATCTCGCAATTAATTACCTCAGTAAATTTATAAACTTGGCGGTAGTAAATAAAAACCCTCTAAAGATTACTATTATTTACGTATGATTTCCTCAACTTCCTTGATGGCTGTTTTCAACCTCTCATCCCATGATCCTCGAATTATCCTATAATTCCTGCCCCGCATTTCAAGCTCTTCAACACATCTCTCCAAAGATAGCTGTCTATCATTTGGGAGATAGCGCTGGCTGTCAGCGACAAAAGGAACATCTGTGTCCATCAATAGGTAAAGGTCATATTGCCTTTCATCAGCAGCATTTGTAATCCATTCAGGGCATTTGCCGAAAAGGATCTTGCTCCAGATGTGGGTTGTGAGCAAATCTGTGTCACAGAAAAGCACTCTATTGGCATGCCTAGCTAGAGCGTCCTCAGAAGCAGCTTGACCGCGAGCAATAAGAGGAATATCATCGTAATCACACTTACCATCTTTGAGATCTAAAAGCCCCCGGGCGAATTCACTCACATAAGTAGTCTGAAAGTGCTTTGCCAAATCCTTTGCCATGGTTGATTTGCCAGTTGATTCAGGGCCAAATATGCAAACCCGCTTGACATAATACGGGCGCACAGCTTCCGGTATAAATTCCCAGTTATCGATAGGATTATTCCTAATTGCAGTTCCAGAAACAGGAAAGGTTGCCCTTTTAATGTCCACAGGGATGTACTTCATACCCAGAATCTCAGCAAGCTTCTTCCCATATTTTTCAGATGCAAAAAGGAAATTAGCACTTCCTGGCAAAGCTCGCTGAATGGTGTTTCTCCAGATGTTCCAGAAATCAGGATGATCTGAAGGCTCCTGTGGATTTTCATCTGTTATAAGGAGAACGTTAACATCGGGAAATATCTCTCTCATCCATTTATACCTCAGCTCACCAGGTATTGGCTCTGACTTCAGGGAGCATACCAGTACAGTGAGCCTGTCAACGTAATTCCTGGCAAACTCTACGACATACTGGTGGCCTCTGTGGGGAGGCATGAATTTGCCTATCAGCAGCCCGCTGCCTTTATCATAGATTTGCGCCATTTTATCAACCCCGAGGTGGCAAGGCAAAGGAAGAGTGCATACAATCCTGTTGTCATGTAGAGGCCTTTGAAGGAATAGATGAAAAGGGCCATTACATCCACAGAAATCCAAAGCACCCAGTTTTCTATGAGTTTTTTGCCCATAAGCCATTGTGCTGTTAAACTCATAACTGTAGTTAGGGCATCCCAGAAGGGAATTGCCGCATTGGTGTACGTTGCCATGATATAGCTCAGCCCTGCAGTTCCAATAGCTATAACCATGAGCCAAAACAAGACTCCACGAGTTTTTAGCCTCGTCACCGGTACTGAAGCCTTTTTCTTTTTGTTACCGTATACCCAGTACCACCACCCATATATTTGTAAAAATATGTAAATGAAATTCTCAAGCATATCTGAATAGAGGCGTACATTCGCAAAGATAATGATGTAAAGAACCACCATCGCTAGCCCTGTTGGCCAGCACCAGATGTTCTCTTTTGTTGTAAGGTAAACGCTTGCAAGACCAAGAATTACGGCGTAAATCTCCAAAACTGTCATCGGATCAATCATGTTTTCGCCTCCCTTTGTTATATTTTTGTTTCTATTATTGTATAATGTACACTAATTAATAAACTTTTGGGTCAATGAGAAAATTTATTAAGCCAACTACTCAATTTTTAATTTAATGGCAGAAGTATTGTTTTTAGAACACAAAATTCTGGACGGAATGGCTACTCAAGTTGCAAAATTTGCAAAAAAGCTAAAAGGGAAGAGAGTTGCGGTAAAGGCCCATTTTGGTGAGCATGGGAATCTCTTCTATCTGCGCCCTGTTTTCCTATCCACGGTTGTGGCCGAGCTGAATAAAGCCGGTGCCAGACCCTTTGCATTTGACTCACCAGTAGCCTATGCTGGCGGGAGGTTTACTGCCCAAGATTATATCAGTACCGCAAGGCAAAACGGCTTTACCAGCGAAGCAATAGGCTGCCCAATTGTAATCTCAGATGAGGGCGTGACAGTGGAGACACCAATTGGGGAATTTGATGCTTCAAAACCGCTGATGGATACAGATGGAATGATTGTATTATCTCACTTTAAGGGGCATTCGCTGGCCACTTTTGGGGGAGCAATCAAAAACCTGGGCATGGGGGGGTTCACTAAGGCATCAAAAACTAAGCTGCATAGCGTCACTGGAGCCAGGATTGCTAATCTAAGAGCATGCACTGGCTGCGGTTCCTGCGTTGATGTGTGCCCTTTTGGTTTCCTTGAGGTAAAATCCGGGAAAATCTCCATGAAAAGATGCCTTGGCTGCTGTGCGTGTGTTATTGCTTGCCCGAATCATGTCTTTGAAAACAAGAGCGTTCCCTTGGGTGCAGGCCTGGCAGAAGTCATCAAGCCACTCATAGATTCATTTTCAAAAGGCATGATTCTTTATATCAATGTCCTGCTCGACATTGTTGACAAATGCGATTGTGTTGCACAAGGTTTGGGCGAAGACGACCTTCCTGTGGTTTGTCCCAACTTGGGGATTCTGATATCAGAGGATATTGTCGCTGTGGACCAGGCCTCTTTGGATTTGGTGAACAAGGAATCAAATGGAAAATTCGCCAAATTGTTTGGTGCAGATCAATCCCAGCAGACTGCAACAGGAGAAAAAATTGGCCTTGGCTCAAGGAAGTATGACTTGGTCTAAATAGCGCTTAACTTTGCTTCCTTTTTTCAAGAATTAGGACAAGCTTCCACAAGGCAACAGCTCCCCAAACAACTTCTAAAATTATAAAGGGAATACTCCCTAGAATGAGGGCATAGTACCCAAGCCCAATGGAGCCAACTATATTAAGTAAGTTAAAGAACATTGAATCCTGTGCCAAAGAGGTGAATTCTTCAAAAACGAAAGCAACAAGAAGAAGGACCAAGCCAATGATACCCACAATCAAGCCGAGCATTAAACTGTTAACTTGAATCGATTATTTAAATTTTATGTTAAGAAATAGTCTACGCTTTTTTTCTTTGGAAAATCAGAAGATCTTCAGTTGTCAGCTTCTTCCTGGTCTTT
>CAIWSB010000090.1 GCA_903915225.1 uncultured Candidatus Woesearchaeota archaeon | reverse complement strand
TGGATTTTTATGATGCCTTTTTGGATTTTGCAGATAAAAAACAAACCGAAAAGAATTTGGTGATTTGTGGTGACTTCAACACAGCCCATCGTGAAATAGACCTCGCCAGGCCGAAGGAGAATCAACAGAGTTCAGGGTTTTTACCCGAGGAGAGGGCTTGGATTGACAAGCTGATTTCCCATGGTTTCATTGACACATTCCGCATGTTCAGCAATAATCCTGGGAACTATAGTTATTGGGACATGAAAAGCCGAGCCCGTGACCGGAATGTGGGATGGCGCATCGATTATTTTTTTGTCAGCCAAAAGCTAAAGCAGAATGTTAAGAATGCTTTCATAATGCCAGAAGTGATGGGTTCAGACCACTGCCCTGTTGGAATTATTTTGGACTAATGCACTTTTTTTGATATCTTAGCTTCCTTTCCACGCATGATTTCAGGGCTTTTCTCCATGTCTGCAACAATTAGCACATGGTGCCAGCTGGGCCCCTTACTTTTGTAGGTTACCTCGCTTGGCCCTTCCCATTCCCTGTAGCAGAGGAGCGTGTCAGTAGGGTATAAACCGCGAAGCTCACCTGGCTGCAAAAACCTTGAATCCCATGAGCTTACCGTGCGTAATTGGCTGGGTTTGTTTTCCCACTCTGCTTCAATTGCATTAATCCCGCGGGAGCTCCTCATAAGGTTCACTATGCTGACCACATCCTCATGCAATATTTGTTGGAGGGAATTTAGGGCCAGAATGGCATCAAAATCCGATGGGTGATTATTCTTTAGAAACGCTTTGAATCCTTGATTATAAGTGACTAGAGTCAACCCCTCTTTTGCAGCACTCTCATCAAACCTTTTTAGAGGCTCATTATGCGGGTCAACCACATAAACCTCGTAACCATGGCGGGCGAGATAGAGTGCATCAGTGCAATTCCTGCAACCCAGCATCAGAACCCTCGATTTTGGCAATAGGAAATCCTTGTCCATGGTTACAATAAGCTCATTTGGAGCCTCTTCGACTTTCTGTTCAATCCCGCTTTGTTCCATAATTCTAAGAAGAGAAATCCTACTTAAAACCCTTTCGGTGAGTTTACTATTGTTAAAGGGTATTATACTCTTGAAACAAAAACTTATTACGATGCCAAAGGAATAGTGAACTCACATTGTGAGTATCTCAGCGCCATGTTTGGTTACAAGAACATCATCTTCTATGCGAATGCCAAATTTTCCGCGAAGGTAGAGCGCAGGCTCAATTGCAACCACCATTCCCTCTTGCAGCACATCCTTGGTGAACTCAGATATTATAGGGGATTCGTGGACCTGAATGCCAATCCCATGCCCAAATGAGTGCAGCACCTTGGCTTGATGGCCACGGAGCATTTTCTCTCCTAGGATAGCCAAATCCGCGCACTTAACACCTGGTCTGATTTTTGAAATTATTGCATCCAATGTCTTAGCCACAGCTTTGTAAGCCTCAATTTCTTCTTTGCTTGGCTTTCCCACAAAGAAACTCCTGCTTAAGTCTGAGCTATAGCCTCGAACACGGACACCGAAGTCAATCATTATGCTTTCCAGCGGGGAGTGCGTTGGGGTGTGATGCGGCTTCGAGGCATTGGCACTGGATGCCACAATAGTAGGAAACGCTGGCTCGTAGCCATGGTGCCTTACCCTTGAGTCAATGAATCCAGCAAGGTGAAGCTCGGTCTCAAAGCTGAATGAATTGATTATCTCCTTGTATATCTTGACACTTAATTTGCATGCCTCACGAATTGCAGCCTGCTCTTCGGGTGATTTTACAGCCCTCATTAAGTTACAGAAATCGCCCACATCAACATAGCTTGCCCGAAGGCTCTGCTTGAAGTTATGGAGCATGGCAACAGTCATGGAGTTGTGGTTTATTCCAATCCTTCGTATCCCTGGTATGCGGGCTTTTATTATCTCGCTTACGCGTTTTCCCTCAGATATCACAATATCTTTAACGTTGGACTCTTCCTTGAGCCTCTCGTCTTCCATTACATTAGTAATAATAAATGGCCTGGAATTTGCCGGAATGATGAGAATCCCGCCTGCATTTGAGCCTGTGAGCCAGAAGAAGTTGGGGTCCTCTGTTGAGCTGAAGAATAACGATGCCTGGATGCCATGTTGAGCCATGTGCTGCCTGATTTTCGCTATCCTGGGCTCCATACAAACCATAAACCTTTAATAGTATATAAAAATTTGCACCCCGCATGGAACAGTTTATTCTAAAAAACGGCCTCCGGGTTGTGCTTGACCGAAGGCCATCAAACACAACTGTGACAATGCTCACAGTGCACGTTGGCTCAAACAATGAGGGCGAGTTAAATAATGGAATTTCGCACTTCATTGAGCACTCTGTGTTCAATGGAACAAGGCGCAGGAAGGCTTTGGATATCACCAATGCAATTGAGGCGCTCGGCGGGGAAATTAACGCAGCCACAAGTCCTGAACGGACTTTCTTTTTCACGAAAACATTGCCAAAGCACATTCCAATTGCCTTGGACATACTTTCGGATATCGCCTTTTGCCCAACATTTGAGGAGGCCCAACTTATAACAGAAAAACAGGTGGTGGGTGAAGAGATAGACTTCATCTATGATGATTTCAACTTTTACCAGTGGGTTGTGTTTCAGGAGCAGCTTTTCAAAGGCCCGCAGCGCCTGCCTGTGTACGGCTCAAAAGAAAACATAACGCGGCTTAGTAAGAAAGACGTGTTGGGTTTTCATAACCGGAATTATGTGCCAAATAATATGGTGCTCACAATTGCGGGCTCTGTTCCACTTGCAGCAAGATGGATGATAAAAAAGCACTTCTCAGATGCAAAGCCCGGGGAGTTGCGTTCCGGGAGGTTCAAGGAGCCCAAACAGAAAAAGGTGGAGTATTCAATCAAGCTCCCCACTCAATCCTCATACATGGTGCTCGGATATCAGATGCCGCCACGGGGGCATGAAGGGGCAATAATCACTGACTTGATTTGCGGGATTCTAGGGCGCGGGCAATCTGGGACACTGTTCAACGAGATTCGTAATAAGCTTGGGCTAGCATATAGCGTTGGTGCCCATCACTCTCTTGGCACGCATTACAATTTCTTCGGGTTGTATGCAAATCTCCAGGAAAAAAACATTCCACGCGTGAAGAAGATTTTCCTTGATGAGCTAAAACAGCTGGCCAAGATTACAGAGGCGCAGCTGGAGGAAACCAAGGGCTATGTTGAGGGTGATTTCTTTGTGGGGAATGATGATAACCTCTCATGGGCCACCCAGATTTCTGCGTGGGAGCTGGCCGGTGATGCAAAGATGTACAAGGATTATCTGAGAAGGCTCCGCAGAATGACCCTTGCTGAATTCAAGCGTGGGGTTAAGAAATACATACACGGAAATTATTGCTGCACAATGCTCCTACCTCAGGGGTAGGCCCGGCTGAGCAGCTCCTGCTCTTTGTAGAACCTTTCCCGAACTGGCTTCAGGATTGTTGAGAATTCTCGAGCCAAAGCATGCTTGAGGTCCAGTGGGTGGAGCTTCTTTGCGGCAAATATCTGTTCCAGTTCTTCGTAAGTTTGCAGGTTGAGATTACCCCCAAATTTGGGAGGTCTCTCGATTGCAAAGCCCCTTTCCAGGTTTTCTAGAATTGGGAAAATTATGAATTTTGCATACATGAGCACAGGGTTATCATTGACCTCACCGATGGGGCAGATTGCCTCCGCAATCTTTTTTTCCATAACATCCGGCTCGTCCAGCAGGTCAACCTTGCCCTCTACTTTCGACGCGCTCATCTTTCCCCCTGTGATGCTGGGAATTAGAGGCGTGAAAACGCTGATTGGCTTTGGGAATCCCAATATTGGCATGAACTCGCGCCCCAGCATGTAAATGCCGCGCTGGTCAACCCCGCCGTAGGCAACATCTGCATCCAGCCATTTGACATCCAGGCACTGCATTATAGGGTAGATGTAGCCGCCAAGCTTGGGGTGCTCGCCGAATCTCACGACCTCGGAGGCTGCGCGTTTGCAGCGCTCGAAAGTCAACTCACCCGATGCCTTTAGCACATTGAGCCAGTAATCCTTACCCAACTGGAATGACGAGCCGAGCACAAACTCCACTTCCTTGTCTGGAATCCCCATTGCGTTCAGGCTCTCGCGCACAATGAGCTCCATGTACTCGCTCCTGGCCTTGAGCAGGTCAAAGGGCGATTTCTTGTCGTCCAAATAGGCATGCAGGTCAGCAATAAGGAACTTGAACTTGAACCCGGCCTTGATGAAGTCGCCTACCTTGACTAAGTTCATCAGGCGCCCGAGATGGAACCTGCCGGTTGGGGCGTGCCCCACATAGGCAATAGGGTGCTTCTTGGATTTGAAGAGCTCTTTCAGCTCGTCCTCAGATACAATCTCCTCTGTGTTTCTCTTGATGAGCTCAAGTTTATCCATAGCCCCTGCAGGGAACTGCAGCATTATTAAACTTTTTGGTGGAGTGTTTAGATGAGGAAACATCCTGCGGATAGATTTATCTACTAGATTTACTTTAATTAACTTATGGATTCCCCTCCCAAGATTCCCGTGAGCTGGCTGGCAAGATACATTTACTGCCCCAGGCAGCTCTTTCTTGAGGTTGTTGAGGGAGTAAAAGTTGCTGAAGATTCTCACATGGTTAAGGGCACAATCCTGCATGATATCCTCGAGACTGTGTTCAATTCTGACAGAGCACTGCTTATAAAAGTGACACAGGCAATGATTAAACCGGAGTACGAGACGCTATTTCGGGATAAGTATTTAGATAAGGCAGCCGAGGTAATCACCAGGAGCCTTCCCCGGTTGAGAAAGGTAGGCCTTAGCCCCGCCCAGGTGTTAGAACCAAATATCTGGCTGCTCGGCGAAATGGCCGTGCGGCGTGCAATGCAGGTTTTTACGTTTGCGCGCACATTTGGGGTTTACAGCACTGAGCTTGTTGAAAGGATCTTCCCTAAATTCCAGACTAGTGTCTTTTTGGAGTCGGAGAAACTCAGGCTTAAAGGTGAGATTGACCTGATTGAGCGCTACCAGGATGCTGTTGTGCCTGTTGAGCTCAAATCCTCTTCAGCGCCAACATCTGGTGTCTGGCCCTCTGACCAGATACAACTGGCTGCATACCTCATGTTGCTGGGAGAGTCTGAGCGGGTCGAAAAGGGTTTTGTGGACTATCTTGCAAGCCAAAAGCGCGTTCAGGTTGAGCTAAATCCATTTTTAGAGCAGGAAGTTTGGCGAGTACGTGATGAGATAATTGAAATGATTGAGAAAAGGAAAGTGCCTGGTGCTGGTGAGCGCAAAAACAGGTGTCGAGACTGCGGTTTGAACGGGGTCTGCTTTGGGAAATCCACCTCTTGAAACACGATAATCTTTCATCACAAACTTTAAATATTACTTCTATTATGTACTCCTAAATAAATCTTAATGATTAAATTAAGGGTGGGGTAAATGGCTGAAGAGGAAGACAAAAAATATGCCAGGGATTTAATTGGTAGGACTGTTATTTCAAAAACCGGCAAGAAGTTTGGTACCTTAGGCGACATTGTGTTCGAGACTCGCTCTGGGGAGCTTATCCACATGGTGCTGGAAAACCCCACAGCCAATGCCGAGAGGCTTGAGCTGGAGAAGGACAAGAGTGGCAAGAAGCTCCTCCCATTCAGCGCGGTTATTGCAGTTGGCGACTTTGTTGTTGTCTCTGAAGAAGACATAATCTAAGCGCGCGGTTCTGTTGGAGAATGGAAAGTAGTGCAATTTGGACTGAAAAGTATCGCCCACAGAGGTTTTCTGACATCAAGGGACAGGATGAGATTGTCAAGCGTGTCCAGGCTTTTGTCAAGGAGAAGAATATGCCCCATCTCCTGTTCTCAGGCCCTGCGGGCACGGGCAAAACTTCACTTTCTATGGTTGTGGCCAAGGAGCTCTTTGGCGAGGACAAATGGCGCCAGAATTTCCTTGAACTGAATGCCTCTGACGAGCGCGGCATTGATATTGTCCGGAACAAGGTTAAGGATTTCGCCAGGACCAAGGCAATTGGCAATGTGCCATTTAAGATAATATATCTGGATGAATCTGATGCTCTTACGAAAGAGGCTCAGCAGGCGCTGCGTAGGACAATGGAAAATTTCACCAGGACTTGCCGGTTCATACTTGCATGCAACTATAGCAGCAAGATACTCGAGCCTATACAATCGAGATGCGCAATTTTCAGGTTCAAGCCCCTGGAGAAGAAGGCGCTGGATAAGATTATTGACAATATCCAGGAGGGGGAGCAGTTGAAGATAGACGCAGATGCTCGTGAAGCGCTGACAGAGATTTGTTTTGGGGACTGCAGGCGTTTGGAGAACATTCTCCAGAGCTGCGCATCACTTTCAAAACATATTACATTAGAACTTGTGCATTCCATTGCTTCAATTGCCAAGCCAGCTGAGCTGAAGCAAGTGCTCGAGCAGGCGCTTAGCAATAATTTCGTAAAGTCTAGGGAGGGGCTTTTTAGCATAATGCTCAAGTATGGGCTTTCAGGCATGGACATTATCCGGCAGATACAGAGCCAGGTTTGGGGCTTGAGTGCGAAAAACGAGGCCAAGCTGCGGCTTGTCGAAGCCTGCGGCGAGATTGAGTTCAGGATGGTTGAGGGCTCAGATGCGTTTATTCAGCTCGAGGCCCTGCTGGCAAGGTTTGCCCTTGAGGGCTCAAAAGAGTAAATTCTAGATAATTAATATTAAAGAAAAAGGATTAAAAAAATAAAGGGTTTATTCTGCAGCGTGCTTCACAATCAGAGTGGAGGATACATCGTCCCCGTACTTGTACTTGAGGTAGATGTTTAAAGGCCTCACAAAGTCTGTGTCCACATTTGCCGCCTGGTCGCACTGGATAATTGCCTTTCCATCAGCGAGCCTTGCGTAGCCTGCTGTTGTTCCAGTTGAGCCACCTGAGGCGTCCTTGAGCCCGCGGCAGGTCAAACCCTGCAAGTCTGTCTTGACGTCGACATAAACCCATCCCTTGTCTGTGCGGGTTGCGTCGGTGCAGTCCTGGACTGAGTCTTTGTAGACAAGGCCGTTGCCCTTCAACGCAACTGTGAATGTGAATGAAATCCCGTCGGCCCCTTTTGGGAACTCCTGCAGGTCAGTCACCTGGACAGGTGCGCCTGAGTTGAAGACTTTCTTGGTCTCTTCAACCTTGCAGACGCCTGATTCAGTTGTCCTCAGGTCTTTCCTGTAGCAGAGGTTGGTTGTCGCAGTAGTGCCGTAGCTGTAGCACACATCTGCTCTCAACGGGAAGGCCATTGTGCCAGTTAACGGAGTTACCTGGTTGAAGCCCTTGAATTCTGCAACTGCTTCATCCCCAGGGATTGTGTTACCTTCAGAGCCCTTCTTCTTGGAGTTTATTTGTGAGTTAATGACTTGTTTCATTACCCCTTCACCAAGTCCAAACTGGGTGGCATCAATTCCGCTCAGTCTGACTATGACCCCGCCTGCGGGAATGTCAAACTCACCATCATTTTTCAGGTTAACCACAATATCAAATGGGTCAGTGCCACCGTCGAAGACTGAATCAGGTGGGAAACTGTCCATAAAACTCACTAGCAGCCCATTTGTTCCACCAATGTATGGGGATTTGTCCATTGCGCTTTGATTGTTACCACAACCAAAGAGGGCAAAACTCATTAATATTAAAGAAATCACCAAGAAGACCTGGCTTCTCATTTTGAGACCTCCTTTTGTTGTTATTGAGGCTAAAAGTTACTGGGCAATTATTTAAATCTTTCTATTCGATGAGTTGCCCATAAGAAAACAGGTAAGGAAAATTAGGAGGAAGCTAAGCCATTCCTGTGGGTCCATGAAATACTCCGAGAAGTTGCCGACATAAACCGGCACTGTCACAATCATATCAAGAGCCAGCACAACCAGCGCAAACACAAAGCCAAGGATTATCCCTTCATAGGGGCGTCCCCTCCTGTTGCTGAAATAGAGGTGGGCGCAGAATGATGAGATGAAAGCTAGTATTACAAGATATATGGAGTCCTGAAGAACAGAGAGCGTCTGGAGTGAAGGGATTGTGAGAAGGAGCCCAACCAGAATGAATGAGAGCATCCACAGCAACCCTCCATGTGCGAGGGCGGATTTCCATCTGAGCTTTACCATTTTATCAACCTCTTTTTATGCTTATATATAATTATGGTATATAAATGTTGTCCTTTAAAAGCTTACCCAACTACATTGGTGTTTTATTGAAATTTGGCTTTAATGCGAAAATATTGGACTCTAAGAATTAAGGAATCCCTGAAAATTCGCCATAAACAACCCTCCAAAAAGCTCAGAGGTGACTTTGGTCTTATCTTGGGTAAGTTGAAAAGTAAACACTGAAAGATAGGAGGTAATTACTCCAACATTCCCCGGAACTGTTTCAAATGTCTTCCATTCTCCATCTATTCTTTCTTCAAGCCAATAATGCATTCCAGCGCGAGGTTTTCCCTTTTTATTGTATCCAGCTGCCGTACCAACAAGCCTTACGTCATTTTGGATTTCAGGATTTGCCTGAGTAAGGGACAAAAAGGCAGCGTAGGTGTATGAGGAGTGCGAGGCGCAATGGGGTTCGAGATTTGAATATTCCCAAAGTCTCCTGAAAGGGTTCCTGTTCTTCTCAAAATACTCCACTGCAATCCTGTTTGCTTCACCCAAATAGTCATCAATGGAGTTCAGTTGGGGATTTGGTTCTATCTTGCCGAGCCTTCTCTGTCTACCTTAATCTTGTTTTTGTAAACAACCATAGGAATTAAATCAAGAACCATCTTAACTCCTCTCAGCGAGATATTTCATAATATCTGCATGCGTTGCCCGGACTAGCAGACTCTTTCTTTTTCCCTTGGGTATGTATGTGTATCTCCTGTTGAATCCTATGATTTCAGGTCCATTTGGCATATTGAAGGCGAGGAGTTCCAAGTCACCCAGCCAATCCACTCTGTCAAGCTTGCTTACTACAAAATTGGGTCCACCATTCCGTCCTGGATCATCTTCGGGATGGTAATGGACAACTCCATTGAATCCTCCTTGGGTTATGTGGGCATTATCAAATGATATTCTATTCTCAGTTGCACCATATGTGTAGCCAAATGCTTTTGAGAACATCGGGTGAAGGATTTTCGTGACCATAGCTGTTTTTTCCTCGGCGCTCACTTTGATGGGAGTTCCCCATTCTATTTCATCCCTTCCCCTGGTTTTTTCAAGTATTGTGGCAAGCCCGCCCTTATCGGCAATCTCAATCCTGTCCACAGACTCAAGGGGATAAGCTCTGGGGTTTAGCCAAATCCTGGCTTTTTTTGTGAATAGTTCTGCCCTGTTCATTATCTCAGGGATACCGTGAATGATGTTACTGACTGCGAGATAGCCAGCCCCCAAGGCAAGTGGCATCCACCAAAATTGGGGAGGGTGCTGAACAAACCGCGTCAGGAAATAAGTAGTTCCATAAGTGGAGCCTCCAGCCAACGCTGTTGTGGCTATGTCGTGGACTCTTTCGTAGAACCTCTCGTCACTGTAAAGGAGCTGGTTCTCATTCAATTTCCCTTCACGCTGACTTTTATTCATTTTTTTCCGCCTAAATATTTCATAATATCACTTGGGCTTGCTCGCACAAGCACCCTCTTGGAGGCATCTTCTGGAATGTATGTGTGCCTAAGGTTGAAACCCACAATCTCTGGGCCCTCTGGCATGTTGAAAGTAAGCAAATTGGTCCTGCCATTGCAGCAGGCACGGTCAATTTGGGAAACAGCAAAGTGGATTCCCCCAAGCCAATTGCCCAGAAGGTTTATGTGATAATGGTGCAGCCCCGTGAATCCATCTCTCTTTACCGCTTCCTCATTGAACACCAATTTTGTGGCCTTGGCCTTTGTGATAATGCCCTTGCTGACAGCGGTTTCAGGATCAAGTATGTTGTTTACGTAAATGGATTTCTGAGAATCCTTTGCGCAAAACACCGTTCCCCATTCTTTTTTTTCGCCGGACCTAGTTTTTTCAAGCAGGGTATCCAGTCCTTTCTCATCTTCAATTACCAACTTAGCTGCATATTCTAAAGGATTGCGTTCTGGATTGGTCCTCCTCTTTTCAGAGCTTACCCTGAGTCTTGCAGTCAGGCACTCAAGCCCCACCTTTGCAATAAATAAAACTACGGCTGCCTCAACAAGACCTCTTGCGAGATTGCCACCATCTTTGGTAAGGCTGAAATTCTCTAACTCTGTAATAACCCCGATTGCATTTAAAGCTCCCAGTGGAAACAGGAGAGCTTCACTACTTGAGTAAATACCACGTGCAAATTTGTATGCGATTTGGTGGGTGTTCATCTCTCCAGGAGGTATTTCTCCTATTTTATAAACCTTACGATAAATTACTACTTATAAGTAATTATAACAAAATTATTTTAATATCGGAGTTACTTCCGAAATCAAATTGACTTTTGTGCAAACAAAATGCTCTCTAAAGATACAGCCACTACCCGCGGATTTATTTCTCTCTAATCCGATTTCTTGCCCTCTCCCCAATCTAGCAACCATAAACTTTTTATATACCCTCAATTCTCTCCTCTGTTCTTAAGGAGGAGTACAATGGCTACGATACATGATGTTTCACCAGAAATCTTCATTAAGGCTCTCGCAGAGGAGCTGAAAAAGACAGAAGAGATCAAAGCCCCAGAGTGGACTGTTTTTGTGAAGACTGGGCGCTCAAAGGAGAGGCCGCCAGTGCAGGCTGATTGGTGGTACATCAGAGCGGCATCGATGCTAAGATCAATTCAGATGCGTGGCCCACTTGGTGTCGGAAAGCTCAGGCTCAAATACGGCGGAAAGGCAAACCGCGGTTACAAGACAGAGCATTTTTATAAATCATCAGGAAAGATTATTCGAGTGCTGCTACAACAGCTTGAATCAGCAGGCCTGGTTGAGCAGAAAAAGGTAGGGGTACACAAGGGCCGAGTTGTGACCAAGAAGGGATTATCCTTTATGGACAAGTTTGCCCTCGGGTTGGTACCAAAAAAGGCGGAACAACAAAATGTCACGGGTAAAAAAACTAAACAAAAAGCTGAGGCTAGCCAAACAAAGCAGGAGAACTAAGTGGGCACCCTTCTGGATAATCCCGAAGATTTTCGGGCGCGGAAGGCGGGTTCACCCTGGTAGGCGCACGGCTGTAAAGAGAAACTGGAGAAGGAGCAGGATTAAGGCTTAAAATGGCAAAGGAAAAGAAAGTTGTGTTGGAGCGAACTTACAATGTCCCGCTTAGAAAGGAGTATATGAAAGCGCCAGCATATAAGAGAGCCAATAAAGCAATTGTTGCCCTAAGGGAATTCATAACCAGGCACATGAAAGCCGAAGAGGTCAAGCTGGGCTACGTGGATCTGCGGCGCGCACTCTACGAGACCGAGGACGGCCGCAAGGCGCGCACCTCGCTGAAGAAGGTGTTCGACCAGAAGCAGAAGGAACTCGACGAGCAGCAGGAAGACCT